>NZ_LGQY01000116.1:0-49745 GCF_003116065.1 Azospirillum sp. TSO5
TTTCCAGACTGCCCCTCCCGCCATATGTCTCCATCCGACACATGAAGAAGCGCCGCGGCGCCGATCAGGAGAGAGCAGGATGCAGACCGTGAAGGCAAATGGCGCCGAAATCCCCGCACTGGGCTTCGGCGTTTTCCGCATGTCGGACGAGGAGGTCGAGCGGGTGGTTCCGGCCGCGTTGGAAGCCGGTTTCCGTCATTTCGACACCGCGCAGATCTACCGCAACGAGGCGGCGCTGGGCCGCGCCCTGCAGGCCGCCGGCGCCCGCCGCGACGATCTGTTCCTGACCACCAAGGTCTGGGTCGACAAGTACAGCCCCGACCTCTTCGCCGCGTCGGTCGATGAAAGCCTGGACAAGCTGAAGGTCGACCGGGTGGACCTGCTGCTGCTGCACTGGCCGGCCGATCAGGTCGCCATCGCCGACCAGATCGAGATGCTGAATGCGGTGCAGGCCGCCGGCAAGACCCGCTTCATCGGCGTCAGCAACCAGAACATCGCCCAGTTGCGCGAGTCGGCGCAGTGCAGCCGCGCGCCCATCGTCACCAACCAGATCGAGGTCCACCCCTATCTCGACCAGAGCAAGATGGCGGCAGCGGCCCGGGAGCTGGGCGTGGCGATCACCGCCTATTACGCCATGGCCGACGGCAAGGTGCCGCGCGATCCGGACCTGCAGCGGATCGGCGCCAAGTACGGCAAGACCGCGGCCCAGGTGACGCTGCGTTGGCTGATCCAGTTGGGCCACATCGTGCTGTCGAAGACCGCCAAGCCGGAACGGGTGCCGGAGAATTTTGCAGTGTTCGACTTTGCGCTGGATGACGGCGACATGGCGGCGATTGCGAAGCTGGCGCAACCGAACGGGCGGATCGTCAGCCCGGCGGGGCTGGCGCCGGTTTGGGACAAGTGAGAAGCGAACAGGGCTGACGATTGAGGCGCGTGTCGTCGGCTCTCCGACTCACGCGCCAATCAGCATGTCCAAGGCGGCTACGATTGCGGTGTCCTCAGACAGCAAGTTACTGACCTGGGGGCCAAGCTCTGAAAGCATCACCGCACTGGCGAACTGGGTCACCATGACATGCGGGCGGCCTTCGACAGAGAACACGGGATTGAGACGCGCTGCCGGGCGCGGAGCCTTGTCCGGCGGAAGCAGCGGAGCCACGAAGCGCGTGTTCAGATCACGCAAAATATCGGCTTGAAGGTCCAGTAGATAACCCGGTCCGTCCAGCCGGCGATAAACGTCGAAACGCGCCATCAGTACGGCCGGTTCTTCGCCAGCGGAAGGCCATGCGCCTCCACATAGGCATTGGACGACTGTATGGCTTCCCGGTTCTCTTCCAGCCACTGCCGGTCACGCAGCTCGGCAATCTGCTGTGCCAATCCGCGTTCACAGGCACGCGACACATTGATGCCGAGTGCCTTTGCTTGCTCCAGCAAATCACTGTTCAGGCTAATGTTCGTTGCCCGCCGGGGTGCAGACGCATCGAAGGAGTGGCGCTCACCGGCCATCGGAACCTCCATGATAATACGCATAGAGAGTGCGCATACCAGACGCCCAAATCAAGCCGCAACCGCTCCCACAGCGACCAGAACGGTTACAACATCCGCGGCAGCGTCACCCTGACGCGCAAGCCGCCGCTGGCGCGGTTGCTCAGCTCGATACGGCCCTGGTGCGCTTCGACGATCGACTTCACGATGGACAGGCCGAGCCCGCTGCCGCCGGTCTTGCGGTTGCGGGAGCCTTCCAGCCGGACGAAGGGCTTGAAGACGTTGGCGATCTCCGCCTCCGGGATGCCCGGCCCGTCGTCGCAGACATCGACCACGATCTCGGCGGCGTCGGCATCGACGGAGACGGTGGCGCGCTCGCCGTATTTGATGGCGTTGTCGATCAGGTTGGCGAAGGCGCGGCGCAGGCTGGAGGGGCGGCCGGCGAGGCGGAGTTGGCGCGGCTGGTCGAAGCGGTCGTTGCGCTCCACCCCGCCGCCGAAGATGGTGCGGACGGCGGCGAACTGCAGCGGCGGCGGCTCGTGGTAGGTCACCGGGGCGCCGGTGTCGGCGTAATCGTCGCACAGGCTCTGCAGCAGGCTGGCGAAGGCGACCACCTCCACCTCCTCGCGCAGCACGTCGTCGCCGAGGAATTCCAGCGTCGCGGTGACCATCGCCGCCATCTCGTCGATGTCGGCCATCATCTTGGCGCGCAGCGCGTCGTCATCGACATATTCGGCGCGCAGCCGCAGCCGCGTCGCCGGTGTGCGCAGATCGTGGCTGATCGCCGCCAGCAGATGGGTGCGCCCCTCCATCAGGTCGCGCAGCGCGTTGCGCGCCTGGTTGAAGGCACGGGCGAGCGAGGCGACCTCCTCCGGCCCGTCCTCCGGCAGGGGACGGGGGTGCAGGCGGTCGTGGGGACGGGTCGCCTGCTCCGCCAGCGCCTCCAGCGGGCGGACCAGCCGGCCGGGCAGCCAGAGCAGCAGCGCCAGCGCCAGACCGAAGGCGGCCAGCCCGGCCAGCACCATCTCGAACGGCGTGCTGCGCGGCCGCCAGAAGCGCGGGCTGGCGAACTCCAGCCAGCCGCCGCCGGCAAGCTGGACATAGACGCGGGCGTCGCGCAGTTGGGCCGCCGTGTCCTCCGCCACCAGGGACAGCGATTCGGCCAGCGTCTGGGCGTGGGCGGGCTGGAGCGGCAGCAGGGCGCGCTGGGCGGCGACGAACACCGGGCGCGGCGCGTCGACAACGCCGTCCAGCACCCAGCCGGGCGGAACGGTGGGGGTGCCGGGCGCCTGCCAGGATACCGACAGGTCGGGCAGACCGTGCAGCGCCAGCGCCGGACCGGCGGCGACGCCGTCCTGCACGGCGCGGTCGGCCGCCTCCACCGCCGCGGCCATCGCCGGACCCAGCCGATGGGCGGTCAGCAGCTCCCGCGCGCGGTCGTCCACCAGCCGCATGCCGACCAGCGCACCGCCGTGGGTCAGCGCCAGCAGCGCGACCATCGCCAACAGGATGCGGTGGCGCAGCCGGGCGGCGCGCAGCCGGGCCGGCAGCAGACGCTCAAGCGCCACGGCCGGTCCCGGAACTGGTTCCGGAAGAGGCGGCTTCGCCCTGGTCCACCACCGTCGCGGTGAACTGATAGCCGATGCCGCGCACCGTCTTGATCAGCGCCGAGCCGCCCGGCCCTTCCTCCAGCTTGCGGCGCAGGCGGCTGATCTGGATGTCGATGCTGCGGTCGAAGGGAATCGAGGTGTCGCCGCGGTGCTTCTCCAGCAGTTCGGTGCGCTCCACCACCTGCGGTGCGCGTTCCAGCAGCGTGCCGAGCAGGGCGTATTCGCCCTGGCTGAGATGCACCACCACCCGGTCGGGCGTGCGCAGTTCCCGCCGGCCCTGGTCGAGCGACCAGCCGGCGAAGCCCAACACGCGCGGCCGTTCGCGCACCGGCTCCGGCCCGCCGCAGCGGCGCAGGATGGCGCGGATGCGGGCCAGCAGTTCGCGGGCGCTGAAGGGCTTCACCAGATAATCGTCGGCGCCGACCTCCAGCCCGACGATGCGGTCGACCTCGCTGCCCATCGCGGTCAACATGATGACGGGGGTTTCCGATTTGGCGCGCAGACCGCGGCACAGGCTGGTCCCGTCCTCCCCCGGCAGCATCACGTCGAGGACGATGAGGTCGACCGGCCATTGCGCCAGAACCCGCGCCATCTCGCGGCCGTCGCCGGCGGTGGAGACGCGGAAGCCGCTCTTCACCAGGAAATCATGCAGCATGTCCCGGATCTCGGGATCGTCGTCCACGACCAGGAGATGGCGCGCGCGCTCCATGGCTTTCCTTCCCTATTCCGTATGGAACTTTCTTCTTGGTTGGCGCCGAGTGTAGCCTCCCCGGCCGGTCCGGGTACAGTGCGCCGCCAAGGCTCGTTTGTAACGGTTGCGTAACAGCGGCGTGGCCGTGAAAAGGCGTTGTTACCAAATAATCCGGGCGCCGAATTGCCTGCGGGATAGAGTTCCTCCAGCGGCCGAACGGCCAGCCGGAATACCGAATGAAGAAGGGAACAGGGGGAAATGTCCAAGATGCCGTCTCTCAGCACATCGATCCTCGGCATGACCGCGATCGCGACCGTGATGGCCGGCGCCCTGCTGGCCGCGCCGGCCCAGGCCGAGCCGAAGGTGGAGGTGCTGCATTACTGGACCTCCGGCGGCGAATCGAAGGCGGCGGGCGCGCTGCGCCAGGACTTCGAAGCGGCGGGCGGCAAGTGGATCGACGCGCCGGTGGCAGGCGGCGGCGGCGACGCGGCCAGCACCGTCCTGCGCTCCCGCGTGCTGGCCGGCGACCCGCCGAACGCGGTGCAGTTGAAGGGTCCGAACATCAAGGACTGGGCGGCGCAGGGCAAGCTGGCGACGCTGGACGACGTCGCCAAGGCGGAGAATTGGGACGCCATCCTGCCGCCGCAGATCCGCGACGTGGTGACCTACAAGGGCCATTACTACGCCGTTCCGGTGAACATCCACCGCGTCAACTGGATGTGGGTGAACCCGCAGGCGATGAAGAAGGCCGGCGTCGAGATCCCCAAGACCTGGGACGAGTTCAACGCCGCCGCCGAGAAGCTGAAGGCCGCCGGCATCATCCCGCTCGCCCATGGCGGCCAGCCCTGGCAGGAAGGCGCGCTGTTCGAGGATGTCGTCCTCGGCCTCGGCGGTCCCGACTTCTACCGCAAGGCCCTGGTGGAGCTAGACGAAAAGTCGCTGACCAGCGACACGATGGTCAAGGTGTTCGACCAGATGCGCAAGCTGCGCGGCTATGTCGACGACGGCTTCCCCGGCCGCGAATGGAACCTCGCCGCCGGTCTGCTGATGAACGGACAGGCCGCCATGCAGATCATGGGCGACTGGGAAAAGGGCGAGCTGACCGCCGCCGGCAAGGTGCCGGGCAAGGATTTCGTCTGCGCCCATGTGCCGGGCAAGTCGGGCTACATCGTCAATTCCGACAGCTTCGTCATGTTCAGCTCGGCCGACCCCGACCGCGCCGCCGGTCAGAAGCTGCTGGCCAAGCTGATCCTGGGCAAGAAGTTCCAGGAGACCTTCAACGTGCTGAAGGGCTCGATCCCCGCCCGCCAGGACATGGCGCGCGACAGCTTCGACGAATGCGCGGTGAAGTCGATGGACGATCTGAAGACCGCCATCGACAGCAACAGCGCCGTGCCGTCGATGGCGCATGAAATGGCGGTGCCCGGCGCCGTCCGGGGCGCCTTCCTGGACGTCGTCACCGCCCACTTCAACTCCACCATGTCCTCGCAGGACGCGGTGAAGCGTCTGGCCGAGGCGGTCGATCTGGCGAAGTAAGTCTCCGTTTTTATTTGGTGTCGTCTCTCCTTCTCTGGTGTTGCGCGTGACCTTGAAGCCCCCCTTCCACCATGGGAGAGGGGCTTTCTTCTTTCGCCCCACGAATTGCGGGAGCACCGCGGTTCCAGCGGTGAAACAGGATGGCGCCGGGCAGTCGAAAGTTCGCCGCGGCACCCCGATAGTCATTCCGGTGATCTCCGACGGGAACCGGATGGGTCCGACAGGCCGGACATTTGCCGGCGACTGGCGGCTTACTTCCCCGATCGTGCGGAAGCGAAGGAAATCGGCGCGCACGCAAGGCGAATGGCCGCCGTCCGACAGGCAATGCCGGCATTAGCGCCGGAGCAATCTCTCTAGAATCTCTTTAGAAATTTATCGGTTCCGCCGACTTCCGCTAACGTGTTTACCGGCCTTTCCGTCGGGAACATCATTGGTGGGCGAAATGCGGATGCCGTTCCAGAAACAAACACTGCCTGCGGACGCCCCTTTACCCGGCGGATTCGGCACCGGATCAATCAGGATCCTTGACCGTCTTGGACTGACGACAACCCTGTGCTTGTTGTCGCTCTCGGTGTTGAGCTATTTCCTCGCCGCGTCGAATACCCATTATGGCGAAGTCGGCTTGCCCAATCAGGCGGCGTTCTTCGACCGTCTGGCGACCTCCATCGCCGACCTGCCCGTCCCGCAGGCCCTCCAGTTGGCCCATGCGCTGACCGCCGGAAACGTCTTCACCCATGACGGCCTGTATTTCCTAGCCTATTGCCTGCCGCTCGCCCTTCCGGTCGCCTTGGCCGCATGGCTGTTCCGCTGGCTGTCCGACGCCGACGGGCCGGTTCCCAAGGCGGTGACGGACCGGCTGTTCCTGTGGCCGGTCGTCTTCACCGCCGTCAGCATCCTCTCGTTTCCGGTGATGACGCAGGACATCTGGTTTTCCGCGCTGTGGGGCGAGGAGATCGTCCGGGGACAGAATCCCTATTATGTTCCCTTCACGCCGGAGCAGGCCGCCGCCTTCCCGTTCGACGAGGTGCCGGCGATGATGACCTACGGCCCGCTGTGGGCGGTGGTCTCGGCCGGCGTCATGGCGCTCAGCGGCGGGAATGTCTGGGTGACCGCGCTTCTGTTCAAGCTGCTGCTAGCGGGGGCCTGGATCGGCGGGCTCGCCATCATCCGGCATATCGGCCGGACCCATGACGAGGCGACCGCCGCCGCCGGGCTCGTCGCCTTCGGCTGGCTGCCCATCGGCCACATCTATTCGGCCGGCGAGGCGCACAACGACATGGCGATGGTCGTCCTGATGCTGTTGTGGCTGATGCGCCTTTCCGCCGGCGACCGCGCCGGCCCGCTGGCGCTGGCGGCCTCGGCCGCCTGCAAATACACCAGCGCCGCCCTGGTCTCCGTCGATCTGCTCTACAGGCTCGGCAAAACCAGGAAGCTGGATTTCAAGGACAGGCTCACCGCCTACCTGCTGCGCGGGATTCCTGCCGCCGCCTTCTTCCTGGCCGTCCTGTTCCTCTTCTACCGCTCGCCCGCCTTCTTCGACGCCGTGCGCGGCATGTCCGGATGGCAGTGGCTGCAGCCGGCGGACGTCGTCCGGGTGGCGGAGCGGCTGCTGGGCATCGACATGGCCCCCCTGCGCTGGCTGGTGCGCGGAGCCTTCGCCGGCTTCGCCCTGTGGACTCTGGCCGCGCTGTACCGGCGGCCGACCGCGGAGAATGCCTGGAAGGCGGCCACCGCGGTGATGGCGGCGGTGGTGTTCGGCCTGTCGACCCACCTGTGGCCCTGGTTCATGCTGTGGCCGCTGGCGCTGGCCGCGCTGGTGCCGTCCTGGTGGTTCTCGCGCTGGATCTTCGGCGTCGCGGCCTTGGCCCCCTTCGCGGTCGTCCCCTTCTGGCGCTATGAAGACGGATTCGATCCCTTCTACACCAAGACGCTGACCGCCCTGCCGCTCTATGCGGGGGCGACCCTCTTCATGGTCTGGATGCTTGGCCGCAAGGAGAGGGCGGCGGTCGCCGCATGGGCGGCGTCGCTGCCGGGCCGCCTGCGCATCGCCCGGGCTCACCGATCATGAGGGGCCGATCATGAGGGGCAGGTCATGCGGGAGCGCCGGATGCCAGCCAACACGATCGAAACCCTCGCCACGACAGGCCGGACCACGGCTCCGCCCTTGCCTGGGAGTGACCCTATGCTGATGCCGACCCCGCAGCCGGCCAGGGACAGAAGCCTGGACGTCATCCGCTTCACCGCCCTTGTCTTCATGGTGGCGGCCCATTGGGGCCGCACGATCAAGGACGCCGACCACCTCGTCAACGTCCTCCAGTTCGTATTCGAACTGGCGCCGGTGATGTTCTTCTTCGCCTTCGGAATGACGCTCGATCATTTCCTGAGAAAGCCGCTGGCCCGGCGGATCGAAGGCCATCTGAAGCTGTTCATCCTGGCGGCAATCCACGGCCTGTACCAGGAGAAGAACCCGTTCACCAGCGACTTCTTCATGTTTCTCTTCGCCGCCCGGCTTCTGTTCGACATCCACGCCAGTATCGGCGCCGCCAACCGGGTGTTCATCGCCCTCTTTCTACTCGCGCTGTGCGGCGCCTGGGTCGTCCTTCCGCTCCCCTACGTCTACGACCTGTTCGCGTCGCCGTTTCCGGGCTGGTTCCCGGTCTTTCCCTGGTTCCTCTTCGTCGTCGCCGGGCGGATGTTCGCCCATCACCGGCAGTCCTCCCGCACCGCCGTCATCGCCCTGCTGGGGCTGTCGGTGGCGCTGTTCGACATCCTGATCCTCGGGCACAGACTGTCGAAATGGCCGCTGTCGCCCGATTATGCGCTGCTGTTCGGCAGTGCGACCGCGCTGGCGTTCCTCGCCCTCGATCGCGTCCGCTGGCCGACCTTCCTGTCCTGGCGGACCGTGGACCTGCTGTCCGGCAATCTGCTGCTGGCGACCGCGCTGCATTACATCGCCGTCGCCGCGGTGAGGTCGGCGCATGGCGCGCTGGCGCCGGTCCTCGCCGGATCGGTTCCCGCCGCTTATCTGCCGGCGGCAATCACCCTGGAATATGTTCTGCTGGCTGGCATCGCCTTCCTCATCCTGATCGCGCTGGTCCGCGCGACCCTGGGGGTGGGAGCATGGCTGGACGGACGCGGCATCCTGGGCATCGCCGACACCCTGCTGCCGACGATCGCGGTGACCGGCATCGTTCTCTATGCCGCCATGCTCCACCTCAACAACGATCTGCGCGACGCCGGGCTTCCCTTCCTCTGCGCCGTGGCCTTCCTGATCGTCTACAAACGAGGCATAGGAGGGCGCGCATAGGGGGACGCCGGCGTCGCGACCGCCGTCAGTTCGGCGTGATCGCCACCTTCAGCACGCCGTCGCGCTGGTGGCCGAACAGCTCATAGGCCGCCTCGATCTGGTCCAGCGTGAAGCGGTGGGTGACCAGCGGTTTCAGGTCGACGCGGCCGGAGGCGACGACGCCCAGCAGCCGGCGCATCCGCTCCTTGCCGCCGGGGCAGAGCGAGGTGACGATGGTGTGGTCGCCCAACCCTGCCGCGAAGGGGCCCAGCGGCAGGCGCAGGTCGCCGGAATAGACGCCCAGACTGGACAGCGTGCCGCCGGGACGCAGGACGCGCAAGGCGGCTTCGAAGGTCGCCTGGGTGCCCAACGCCTCGATGGCGACATCGACGCCGCGGCCGTCGGTGAGGCGCATGATCTCCTCCACCGGATCGACCTCGCGGAAGTTGACCACGTGATCGGCGCCCATGCGCCGCGCCATCTCCATCCGCGCCGGCACGGCGTCCACGGCGATGATGGTGGTGGCGCCCTTCAGCTTGGCCCCGGCGGTGGCGCAGAGGCCGATGGGGCCTTGCGCGAACACCGCCACCGTGTCGCCGATGCGGATGTTGCCGCGCTCCGCCCCGGCGAAGCCGGTGGACATGATGTCCGGGCACATCAGCACCTCCTCGTCCGTCAGCCCGTCGGGGACGGGGGCGAGGTTGGTCATCGCGTCGGGCACCAGCAGATATTCGGCCTGGGCGCCGTCGATGCTGTTGCCGAAGCGCCAGCCGCCCAGCGGCTTCCAGCCATGCCTGGTGCCGGCGCCGTCCTGGGAATGGCAGCCGCACAGGCAGGCGTTGCTGTGGCCGCTGGGGGTGATGGCCCCGGCGATCACCCGCTGGCCCTCCTGGTAGCCGGTGACGGCGGAGCCCAGCTTTTCGATGATGCCGACCGGCTCGTGACCGATGGTGAGGCCGCGATTGACCGGATATTCGCCCTTCAGGATGTGGATGTCGGTGCCGCAGATCGTCGTCGTGGTGATGCGGATCAGTGCGTCGAGCGGTCCGACGTCGGGGACCGGCTTGTCGTCCAGCACGATGCGGCCCGGTTCGACGAACACCGCCGCTTTCATCATGACCATGGCGTCCTCCCCTTGATGGTGGCCGCCGGTCCCGGAGCTGCGTCGCGCAAACATCGCGAACGGCCCGCGGCCGGCGCTGTGCTTCACGCCGTCCAGTCTGGCACGGCAGGGAGGGAGCCCGCGTTGATGCAGATTAAAAGGTGGGAGCCTTGGCGTCGGGGCCCGCACCGTCACGGCGCCCCAACCCTTCGGAAAGGAGCGAGACGACCAGAGTGTTCAGGCTGACGCCCTCACGTCCGGCCCGTTCGCTGAGCCGCCGGTGAAGCGATTTCGGCACCCTCTGCTGCCATTTACCGCTGAAAGCCCCGTCATCGGCGACCGACGGCGGCGGAATCTCCCGGCCGGCGGCGCGCATCGCCTCGATCCAGCCATGCATGGCGTCGGCACCGTTGGAAATCGCCTCTTCGATGGAATCGCCGTCGGACATGCAGCCGGGAAGGTCCGGAAACTCGATCAGATATCCGCCGCCATCCTCGTCGCTGAGGGGCCGGATGGTGAAAGGATAGTCGAGTTTCATCGGTCATTCTCCTGTGCTTCGCGCTGCTCCAACACCCGTCGTTCCTGGACGGCTTCGATGAAGGCGACGAACGCTTTGACATAAACCGGCTTGATCGGGCGATGAGCAGGGACGGATGGCGCCTCGACAACACCGGGATAGTCGAAAATAACGTGGCTGCCGGAAGGCTTTCGGATAGTCACGCCCTGTGCGCGGGCGACAGCCTCAAGATCCTCGATCCGCCAATCCCGCGGATTGTTCTTCATGCGGGCGAGGATCTTATCCGTCTGAGTCATGGTTGGATAGTATCACGGGCGGTACCGACAAACAAGCTGCCGACGGCCTCGCCGTCCCATCTTGACGCCTGTCCGCGCCTGACTAAATTTTGCCCGCGCCAGGGTGCCTCACCCGACAGGATCCCGGCGCACCCGAAGACCGTGTCCTGCATGTTGCTCTACGGAGGATGTGTGCGATGCCGATGACCAGACTTTTGCGCGCCCCGCCCCACCAAGTTCGGCCGGAGTCGGCGCCCGTCTGAGACAGCGACCGACCCCCGGCCTTCAATAGCTCAAGAAAAAATTCGAGAAGCCAGCGCGCCTGTGCCTGTGAAAGCGGCCACGGGCACTTGGTGCTGGAAGTTAATTCATCAATAATTTCAAAGATTCTTCTTCAAAACCCCCTTGACGACAAAAACAGCCTGAGTAAATTCTCCAACCGAAAGCGCGGCCCATTCGGGCGTGCTTGGAAAAGACAGACATTCGCTTAAGCTCAAGGAGTGTCACACCATGAAGTTCAAACCGCTTCACGACCGTGTTCTGGTCCGCCGCGTCGAATCCGACACCCGGACGAAGGGCGGCATCATCATCCCCGACACCGCCAAGGAAAAGCCGCAGGAGGGCGAGGTCATCGCCGTCGGCGCGGGCGCGCGGGACGAGGCCGGCAAGCTGATCGCCCTCGACGTGAAGCCCGGCGACCGCGTGCTGTTCGGCAAATGGTCCGGCACCGAGGTGAAGATCGACGGCGAGGATCTCCTGATCATGAAGGAGAGCGACATCCTCGGCGTGATCGAGGCTGCCGCCGAACCCGCCAAGAAGGCCGCGTGATAGGGGAGGAACAGGACCATGGCTGCGAAGGACGTGAAGTTCGGCTCCACCGCCCGCGACAAGATGCTGCGCGGCGTGGACATCCTGGCCGATGCCGTGAAGGTCACGCTGGGGCCGAAGGGCCGCAACGTGGTGATCGAGAAGTCGTTCGGCGCCCCGCGCATCACCAAGGACGGCGTGTCGGTCGCCAAGGAAATCGAGCTGGCAGACAAGTTCGAGAATATGGGCGCGCAGATGCTGCGCGAGGTGGCGTCGAAGACCGCCGATCTGGCCGGTGACGGCACCACCACCGCCACCGTGCTGGCCCAGGCCATCGTGCGCGAGGGCGCCAAGTCGGTGGCCGCCGGCATCAACCCGATGGACCTGAAGCGCGGCATCGACATGGCGGTCGACGCCGTGGTGACGGAACTGAAGGCCCGCTCCAAGAAGGTGACCACCAACGAGGAGATCGCCCAGGTCGGCACCATCTCGGCCAACGGCGACCGCGAGATCGGCGACATGCTGGCCCGCGCGATGGAGAAGGTCGGCAACGAGGGCGTCATCACCGTCGAGGAGGCCAAGAGCCTGGAGACCGAACTGGACGTGGTCGAGGGCATGCAGTTCGACCGCGGCTACACCTCGCCCTACTTCGTCACCAACGCCGACAAGATGCAGGTGGAACTGGACGACCCCTACATCCTGATCCACGACAAGAAGCTGTCCGGCATCCAGGCGATCATCCCGGTGCTGGAGAAGGTCGTGCAGTCGGGCAAGCCGCTGCTGATCATCGCCGAGGAGGTCGAGGGCGAGGCGCTGGCGACCCTGGTGGTCAACCGCCTGCGCGGCGGCCTGAAGGTCGCGGCGGTGAAGGCCCCCGGCTTCGGCGACCGCCGCAAGGCCATGCTGGAGGACATCGCCATCCTGACCGGCGGCCAGGTCATCAGCGAGGAGGTGGGCATCAAGCTGGACAGCGTCACCATCGACATGCTGGGCCGCGCCGGCAAGGTGGTCATCACCAAGGACAACACCACCATCGTCAACGGCGTCGGGTCGAAGGACGACATCAAGGCCCGCTGCACCCAGATCCGCCAGCAGATCGAGGAGACGACCTCCGACTATGACCGCGAGAAGCTGCAGGAGCGGCTTGCCAAGCTGGCCGGCGGCGTCGCGGTGATCCGCGTCGGCGGCGCCACCGAGGTCGAGGTGAAGGAGCGCAAGGACCGCGTCGACGACGCCATGCACGCCACCCGCGCGGCGGTGGAGGAAGGCATCCTGCCCGGCGGCGGCGTGGCGCTGGCCCGTGCGGTCGCGGTGCTGGAGAGCGTCAAGCCGGCCAACGACGACCAGCGCGTCGGCGTGGAGATCGTACGCCGGGCGCTGACCGCGCCGGTGCGCCAGATTGCCACCAACGCCGGCGTCGACGGCTCGATCATCGTCGGTAAGCTGAACGACAGCAAGGACTACGGCGTCGGTTACGACGCGGCCAAGGGCGAATGGTGCGATCTGGTGAAGGCCGGCATCATCGACCCGGCCAAGGTGGTGCGCACCGCGCTGCAGGACGCGGCCTCCGTCGCCGGCCTGCTGATCACCACCGAGGCGATGGTCGCCCAACTGCCGGAGAAGAAGCCCGCCATGCCCGCCCCCGGCGCCGACATGGACTTCTGATCCGGACGGCTTCCGCCCGGACATGTCTTAGGATGTTCCCTGGACGGGGTCGCGCCCTTGGTGGCGCGGCCCCTCTTTTCATGCGGCGGCCGGCCTGTCGTCCGACTGCGCCGCCACCCGGCAGCAGGGAAAGCGCAGGGTGACCTTCAGTCCCTGCTCCGGCCGGGGTTCGAGGTCGAGGCTGCCGCGCAACTGCTTGGCCAGCTGCCGCATGATCCGGCCGCCCAGCCCGGTTCCCTGCGGCCGGTCGGACAGGATGCCCACACCGTCGTCGCAGACGCGCAGCACGCACTCCCCCTCCTCCTTGCGGAAGGACAGGTCGATGCGGCCGGATCGGCCGTCGGGGAAGGCGTATTTCAGCGCGTTGGTGATCAGCTCGTTGGCGACGGTGCCGACCGCCACGGCAATGCCCATGTCGAGATCGACGTCGTCCACCTCGGCGCCGACCGCCACCGGCCGCACCCCGACGACGCCGAGTTGGATATCCTCCACCAGACTTTCCAGGAAGTCTTTGGAACTGACGATGTTGACGCCCTCCACCCGGCGCAGGCGGACATAGACGCGGGACAGCACGCCGATCCGCTCGATGGTGCCGTTGACGATGTCCTGCCCGGTCCCCGACCGGTGGGCCGCGAGCGTCAGCTGGGCGCAGATCTGCTGCAGGTCGTTGCGGATCCGGTGATGGATCTCGTGCAGCATCAGGTCCTTTTCCGCATTGGCGGCGGATAGCTGGTCCCAGGACAGACGCAGTTGCTCGTTCGCCCGGCGCAGGGCGTTGGCTCCGCCGGCGATCCCGAAGCCCAGCGCCATATAGATGAGGAAGGCCAGCCGGTCGCCCGGTTCGGCGATCCACAGCTGCCATTCCGGCTTCATGAAGAACCAGGCCGAACACAGCCCGGACAGAGCCACGGCCAGATAGCCCGACCCGCGGTCGAACAGCAGCGAGATGACGAAGATGGTCGGGATGAAGACCAGGAATGGGTATTTGAACAGCAGCGGGTCCAGCGCATAGCGCAGCAGTGCCGTCAGCCCCACCAGCAGCAGCGTGATCCCGTATTGTGCCCAGACTGCGTCCGGCAAACTGGAATTCAGCCGGCGCAAGATGCTTTCCATACTCCGTGCCCTGTTCCCGACAACACAACGGAAGGGATAACAGCCAGAATCCGGAATCGGATGACCGGGGTATGCGCACAATGTTGTGACGAATTTCGTCGATGCCCCTTTTCGCGGTGGCGGCATCGGAGTCTTTCGGAGTGGCCGGCCTTGGCCGCCGGTATGGCACCCCCACCTACAAGGCCAGCCAATTGAAACCGGAGGATCGTGATGCGCAGCACCCTGACCCTGTCGGCCCGCAGCCCTGTTGCCGCCCTTGTTGCCGCCGGTCTTTTGGCCACCGGCCCTGCCCTGGCGCAGGCGGTCAAGACCGTTCCGACCAGTGCCGGGCCGGTGGAGGTCAGCCGCTTCGCCGACGGGCTGGAGCGGCCCTGGGGAATCGATTTCCTGCCGGACGGCCGGGCGCTGGTGACGGAAAAGCCGGGGCGGCTGCGGATCATGGCGCGCGACGGCTCTCTGTCCCCGCCGCTGGCCGGCACGCCGAAGGTCTTCAATCAGGGCCAGGGCGGGCTGATGGACGTGGCGGCCGATCCGGATTTCGCCCGCAACCGCACCGTCTATCTCGCCTATGCCGAGCCGGGCGAGAACGGAACCGCCGGGACGGCGCTGGGACGCGGCACGCTGGGAGACCGCGGGATCGAGGATTTCCAGGTCATCTTCCGCCAGTCGCCCAAGGTGGACGGCGGCAACCATTTCGGCACCCGCATCGCCTTCGCCCCCGACGGCCACATCTTCCTGACGCTCGGTGAACGCTACAAATTCGACCCGGCGCAGAAGCGCGACAACACGCTGGGCAAGGTGGTCCGGCTGAACCGCGACGGCTCGCTGCCGAACGACAACCCCTTCGCCGGCGAGGGCAAGACGGCTGGCGCCATCTGGTCCTACGGCCACCGCAACATCGAGGCGGCGGCCATCGACCCGCGCAGCGGCTCGCTGTGGATCGGCGAGATGGGGCCGCTGGGCGGCGACGAGCTGAACCGGCCGGAAGCTGGCAGGAATTACGGCTGGCCGGTGGTCAGCTGGGGCAAGCATTACGACGGCCGCGACATCCCCGATCCGCCGACCCGCAAGGACTTCGCCGATGCGGCGATCCATTGGACGCCGGTGATCTCGCCCTCCGGCATGGTATTCTACACCGGCGGGCTGTTCCGCGACTGGCAGGGCAGCGCTTTGCTTGGCAGCCTGAGCGCCAGGGGGCTGGTGCGCGTCGCCATCGACGAAAGCAGCGCGAAGGAGGTGGAGCGCATTCCGCTCGACGCGCGCATCCGCGATGTGGCACAGGGACCGGACGGCGCCCTCTATGTCATCACCGATGCCGCCGACGGCGTGGTCCTGAGGCTGACGCCGGCGAAGTGACCGCCTGAAGATGGGCCGAAAGAAGGGGCTGATGAGGATCAGAGACTACCGGCCGTCGGACGCCCCGGTTCTGGCGCAGATCTATGCGCGCTCCGTCCGCGGCATCGGCCGACGATTCTACAGCCCCGAGCAGGTGGAGGCCTGGGCCGCGCAGGCGCCGACGGTGGAGCGGGTGCGGGAGGCCTATGGCGACGGCCGGGTCGCCCTGGTCGCGGTGGACGAGACCGACCGGCCGGTGGCCTTCAGCGACGTCGAATCCGATGGCCACATCAACTTCCTCTATTGCGCGCCGGAAGCCGCCGGCCAGGGCGTGATGTCGGCACTGGTCGACAGGCTGGAGGCGCGCGCCCGCGCGCTCGGCCATCCCCACCTGCATGTGGAAGCCAGCGAGGCGGCCCGCCCCTTCTTCCTGCGCCGCGGCTTCACCCTGCTGGAGCGCCGCGAGTTGCGGATCGGCGACGTGCCGATCCACAACTATGCGATGGAGAAGTGGCTGGCGCCGCAATAGGCGGCGCGTCAGGCCGGCGTCAGTTGGGCATCAGCACCAGGGCGCCGCTGGTGCCGCGTCCTTCCAGCGCGCGATGGGCCTCGGCGGCGGCGTCCAGCGGCAGGCGGGTCACCGGGCCGGCGCTCAGGCCCTTGGCGACGCGCGACAGAACCTCCTCGGCAGCGACGCGGTAGGCGGCGAGGTCGGACATGTAGCCGAACACGCTGGGCCGGGCGAGGCAGAGCGAACGGCGCGGGCCCAGTTCGGACAGCTCGATCGGCGAGACCGGGCCGCCGGCCTGACCGACGCTGGCCACCGTGCCGAACAGCCGCACCGCGTCGAAGGTCCGGCGCAGCGTGTCGCCGCCGATGCCGTCCACCGCGACGTCGGCGCCGCGCCCGCCGGTCAGGTCGCGCACCGCGGTGACGAAATCCTCCTCTTGATAGAGAATGGCATGGTCGAGCCCATGGGCGCGGGCGGTCTCCGCCTTGGCGGCGCTGCCGACGGTGCCGATGACGGTGGCGCCGAGGCTCTTCGCCCATTGGGTCAGCAGCAGGCCCAGCCCGCCGGCGGCGGCATGCACAAGGATCGTGCTGCCGGGACCCACCGGGCAGACCCGGTTCAGCAGCATGTGGACGGTGATCCCGCGCAGCATCAGGGAGGCGGCGGTCACCGGCTCCACCCCGTCGGGCAGGCGCACGGCACGGTCGGCGGCCAGCAGGCGCGCCTCGGCATAGCCGCCGGCCGGCAGTCCGGCCCAGGCGACGCGGTCGCCGACGGCGAGCCCGTCCACGCCCGGCCCGACCGCCTCCACCACGCCTGCGCCCTCGACGCCAAGCGTGGCGGGATAGGATGGCAGCGGATACAGGCCGGTGCGATGGTAGATGTCGACGAAATTGACCCCGGCGGCCTCATGGCGCAGGCGGATTTCCCCGACGCCCGGCGCCGGCAGGTCGATAAGGGCGTGCTTCAGCACCTCGGCGCCGCCCGGCGCGGTCATCTGAATAGAGCGGATCATAGCGGCTGTCTCCGTCGATCGTTGCGATGAGGCGGAGGTTAATCTGTGGTACAACGCGCAGGAATTCGGCAAGATTGCCCAAAAGCTGGGTGTTTTTGCGCAGACTTGGTGAGCGATGAATTGGGATGACCTGCGCGTCTTCCTGGCGCTGGCGGACAGCGGCAGCCTGTCGGCAACAGCGCGGAGGCTGGGGGTGGACCATTCCACGGTCGCCCGCCGGGTAGCGGCGCTGGAAGCCGATCTGGGCGTGCGCCTGTTCGACCGGCTGCCGCGCGGCTACGCCCCGACGGCGGAAGGGGAGGAGTTCGCGGCGCTGGCCCGCCGGGTGGAGGACGGCGTGCTGGCGGTGGAACGCCATGCCCGCAGCCAGCCGGGCGAACCGGCCGGCACGGTGCGCCTGTCGGCCCCGCCGGCCTTCGCCAGCCATTTCCTCGCCCCGCGGCTGGCCGGGCTGCGGCGGACCCTGCCGAAGCTGGTGGTGGAGCTGGTGGGCGATGCCCGCGCGGTCAGCCTGACCCGGCGGGAAGCCGACCTCGCCCTGCGCCTGCAGCGGCCGGAGGACGAAGGGCTGGTCGCCCGCCGTATCGGCGCGATGGGCTACGGGCTTTACGCCACGCAAGCCTATCTCGACGGAAGGGACGAGGCCGGCTGGGAGTTCATCGGCTATGACGAGAGCCTTGACCATGTGCCGCAACAGCGCTGGCTGCGCCAGATCGCCGGCCGCCGCCCCTTCGTCTTCCGCGCCAACGACCTGATGAGCCTGCGCGGGGCGGCCTCGGCCGGCGTCGGCATCGCGGCGATTCCGCATTTCCTTGGGCGGTCCGATCCCGCCCTGGTCGCGGTCATGCCCGACCCCGCTCTCCCGCCGCCGCAGCCACGCGAACTCTGGCTGCTGGTGCATGGCGACCTGCGGCGGTCGGCACGGGTGCGGGCGGTGATGGACGCCCTGGTGTCGATCATCGCCGACGGGCGGCAACTGCTGGAGGATTGAGGGAACTCATCGCCTGCCCACCGCCCAATTCCGGACGGTTACATCCGCGGCGTCCTTGAAATTTTTGCGTCTACCGTGAGCGCGACAAAAAAATGATGGAACAGATGCCCACGCCGCTCCGTTAAATCGGCAGCATCGAAGAGTCCTGCTCTTCCAACCTGTCCCTCGGAATATGGAGGCGTCGCATGCCTATCTTGCTTTGGCTTCTGGGTGTCCCCGGAATTATCGTGATCCTGCTTTGGATGACCGGCATCATCGGCTTCTAAGCCCGGCGAGGGGAGCGGTTGGCCCGCGTCTTCCAGACGAATTCCGCGGGCAGCCGCCCCGCCGCTCACCCCTGCGATGTCAGCGATCAGTCGCCAGCGGCCAATCGCAGGGCTTTCCCATTCCATTCACCGGCAATGCCGGGCCGAAGGCGAGCGCACGCGGACGCTGCGGGGCGGGAAGCGTCGCCTCGATCCAGTCGGTCAGCCGCCGGTACAGCTCCTCCCGCGGCGGAGCATTGCGTGCCGGGATGATGAAGGCCTTGAGGCGTGTCCCCTCCTCCGGCCGCATCAGCCGTACGGCGGCGGCTTCGACATTGGGATGGCCGGCCAGATGCGCCTGCACCGCCGCCAATGACACGTTGACCCCACCGACCTGCACGACGGTGTCGAGGCGACCGCTTGGGCGGAAGCCTCCTTCGTCGTGACTCAACCGGTCCTGGAGCGTTGCGGACAGGACCGTCCCGTCGGCCAGATGTCGGGTCACCCTGCCGTCGTCGCCGAAACGCCACCAGGGAAAGGGCCGGAACGGTGCGTCGGGGCTCTCGCGCCAGCCGAGCCCGGCAGTTTCCGAAGACCCGAACACCTCCACCAGCCGCGCCAATCCGATCCCACGCACGCCGCGCGCCGTGTCCGCCGGACAGGGCGCGGTGGAACTGGTGCCCGTCACCCCGCCCGGCAGCGCCGCGCCGGACCGCAGCAAGGCGCCCCACCAGTCGGGGTGGGCGATGACAAGGTCACCGGGACCCAGCTGGGCCGCAAGACCACCGGGCGAGGTGCCGCGTCCATCCACCACCGGGACGGCGAGGCGGTCCGGCAGCAGCACCGTGAACAGGAAGCCGTAGATGTGGTGGGCCGGGACGACGCTCACGACCCGCCGCGGCGCCTCCGCGCCGCCGGACAGGAGAGCGGCCAGCGCGTCGGCCTCTTCCTCCAGCGCGGCCAGCGGATGCTCGCAGCGCTTCCCCTCGCCGGTGCTGCCCGAGGTGCGGAAACTCAGCGCACCGTCGAAACGGCCGAGCGCCGCCTCGCAAACGTCGAGCCAGTCCCCGACCGTCCGATGCACCAGAAGGTAATCCTCGATGCCGCTGCGGTGCAGGTGCAGCGCCTCGTTGAGAGCCGAGGCGAGTTGCAGGAGATCGAGGGAGTCGGCTCCCACCCCGTCAGGGCCGAGCGGTAGCGTCTCCGGCCAGCGATGGGGATGCGCCGGCGGCGAACCGCCCGGCCGAAGCCGTGCGAATTCGCCGGCCAGCAAATCGCACACGACCCGGCTCAGGCTCTCGCGATTCCGCCACCATCGTTGGATCGTCATGGCAACCCGCTCACAGGCGCTTGACGAACACCCAATAGCTGTCGCCGATCAACGCCTTCTTCATGTGCACCTTCACCTTGGTCGGCTGCATCTGGTAGTTGAAGGTGTACTCGATCATCGTGTTCAGGTCTCCGGACTTGACTCCCTTGTCGAACACGCCCTTGAAGGCCGGCGTGTTGGTGCAAGGGGCGATCTCGGTGAAGAAATTCTTGCCGACGACGGTCTTCGGGTCGCGTCCGGTGATGGCGCCTTCGGCGGAATTGTACTGGAGGATGCGACCGGTGGCATCGAGCTGCACGGCGCCGAACGCCAGACGGTCGATCTCCGACGCGCTCATTTTGCCGAGGGTGTTTTCGATGTCGGAGGAGCCGAACTCGACGAGCTGCATGGTCGCGGGCATGGTGGGGAGTTCTCCGTATCCAGAAAGACGCGCGCCGCGCCGGGCGCGCAGCGGACGAAAGTCGATGCCTGTTGGCGGACATCGCTCATGAATGGACAATGAATTCGAAGAGGGCGTTGATCGCCCCAATCCTCTTCGTCATCGGCGTTATCGATAGAGGTATGTTTCGATGACTCGCTTGTCTATAGGGACTCAAAAGCATAGAAATAAAATCATTCTGAATTATGACGTAATATGATTTTGGTTGTGCCGCATTCTTAACTGGATCTTGAAACTCTCCGCGCCGCCGATGCGGTTGCCGACAATCTCCGGAAGGCTGTCCCGTCCACGGCGCCGGGCGGCCACCGGTCATTTCGACTGTCATCGAAATGAGATTGACAGCCCAGCCCACGGCCGTTAATTCGATGATTGTCGAAACATCGAATTTATAGGGGCCGGCATGGAGAAGAGGGACGTCCTGGCCGGGCTGGCGGCGCTGGCGCAGGAGACGCGGCTGGACATCTTCCGCCTGCTGGTGGAAGCGGGGCCGGAGGGCCGCTCCGCCGGGGCGATTGCGGAGGCGCTGGCGGTCGCGCCGGCCACCCTGTCCTTTCACCTGTCCAACCTGACCCATGCCGGGCTGATCGTGCAGCGGCGCGAGAGCCGGTCGCTGATCTACTCGGCCGATTTCGAACGGATGACCGGCATCGTCGGATTCCTGTCGGAGAATTGTTGCGGCCGGTCGGCCAATCCCGCCGCCTGCGCGCCGCTCTGCGCCCCGACGCCGGGACCGGCCAACACGGTGACTGAGGAAAATCCCTGCCAAGGAGCGTCCGCAGGGCCGCGCCGCGGCTGCTGACCGCCTGCAAACGGAGCGAAGAATGGCCGAGAATCGCGTCTACAACGTGCTGTTCCTGTGTACCCACAACAGCGCCCGCAGCGTCATGGCGGAATGCCTGCTGAACCGGGAGGGCAAGGGCCGCTTCCGCGGCTACAGCGCCGGCAGCCAGCCGTCCGGGCGCATCAATCCGTATGTCCACGACCTGCTGGAGCGGCTGGGCTTCCCGACGGCGGAGTTGCGGTCGAAGAACTGGGACGAGTTCGCCGGCCCCGGCGCCCCCCACATGGATTTCGTCGTCACCGTCTGCGACAACGCCGCCGGAGAGGTCTGCCCGGTCTGGCCGGGCCAGCCGATCAGCGCCCATTGGGGCTTCCCCGATCCATCCAGCGCCACGGGCACCGATGCGGAGAAGGCCGCCTTCACCGCCACCGTGTTCGGGCAGATCCAACGCCGCATCCAGGCCTTCGCCGCCCTTCCCATCGCCTCGCTCGACCGCATGGCGCTGAAGCGCAAGATGGACGACATGGCACGGGCGGAGCCTTCCCTGCAGGGCGAGAGCCATGACCGCTGACATCCATTCCACCCCGGTGGCGCCTCCCGCCATGGGCCTGTTCGAGCGCTATCTCAGCCTGTGGGTGGCGCTGTGCATCGTCGCCGGCATCCTGCTCGGCCATCTGGTGCCCGGCCTGTTCCGGGGCATCGCGGCGGCGGAGGTCGCCCAGGTCAATCTGCCGGTGGCGGTGCTGATCTGGCTGATGATCGTGCCGATGCTGCTGAAGATCGACCTCGGCGCGCTGGGACAGGTCAGAGAGCATTGGCGCGGCATCGGCGTGACGCTGTTCATCAACTGGGCGGTCAAGCCCTTCTCGATGGCGCTGCTGGGCACGCTGTTCATCGGCAACCTGTTCGCCCCGCTGCTGCCGCAGGAGCAGATTTCCTCCTACATCGCCGGGCTGATCCTGCTGGCGGCGGCCCCCTGCACCGCCATGGTGTTCGTCTGGTCGAACCTGTGCGAGGGCGAACCGCACTACACACTGAGCCAGGTGGCGTTGAACGACCTGATCATGGTGTTCGCCTTCGCGCCGATCGTCGGGCTGCTGCTGGGCGTCGCGTCGATCACCGTGCCGTGGGGGACGCTGCTGCTGTCGGTGCTGCTCTACATCGTCATCCCGGTGCTGGCCGCCCAACTCTGGCGGCGCAGCCTGCTGGCGGCTGGCGGCGAACCGGCGCTGGCACGCGTTCTCGGCCGGATCCAGCCGGTTTCGCTGCTGGCGCTGCTGACCACGCTGGTGCTGCTGTTCGGCTTCCAGGGCGACCGGATCCTGGCGCAGCCGCTGGTCATCGTCCTGCTGGCGGTGCCGATCCTGATCCAGGTCTATTTCAACGCCGGTCTGGCCTATTGGCTGTCGCGCCGGTTCGGGGTGGCGTGGTGCGTGGCGGCACCGGCGGCGCTGATCGGCGCCTCCAACTTCTTCGAACTGGCGGTGGCCGCCGCCATCAGCCTGTTCGGGCTCGGCTCCGGCGCCGCGCTCGCCACCGTGGTCGGCGTGCTTGTCGAAGTGCCGGTGATGCTGTCGGTGGTGCGCATCGTCAAGGCATCCAAGCCATGGTACGAGGGACGAGCGGGGACGTGAGCCCCGCCGGTCTTCAGTGCTTCACCCGCCGCAGGATCAGGGCCAGCGGCACGGCCGAGGCGGAGATCAGCATCAGGGTGAAGAACACGTCGATGTAGGCCCAATAGGCGGTCTGCATCTGCACCTGCTGCCCGATATAGGCGATGGCCCGCTCCCGCGCCCCCGCCTGTCCGCCGGTGGTGGAGAAATAGGTCGTCGCCTGTTCAAGGGTGTGCTGATAGGCCGGGTTGGAAGGGACGATGGTCTCGACCAGCCGGCTGTGGTGGAACTGCTCGCGCATGGCCAGCACATTCTGGGCGATCGACACGCCGATGGAGCCGCCGACATTGCGCGCGACGTTGATGAGGGCGGAGGCCTGATCGGTCTTGTCGCGCGGGATGCCGTCATAGGATGCAGTGGTGATCGGAATGAAGATCAGCGGCAATCCGATGCCGATATAGATGCGCGACCACGCGAAGAACCAGAAGGTCGAATCCGGGTTCAGCCGCGTCAGGTCCCACGGGATCATCAGGCAGAAGGCGGCGACGCAGATGACGGTGAAGATGATGATGAAGCCGGATGCGAACCAGTCGTCGGTCTGGCCGCGGTCGAGGATCACCTCCAGCGAGCCGAGGAAGGTCGCCACCAGCAGGAAGCCGATCACATCCATGCGGATGCCCTGCCGCTTCATTCGCTGACGCTCCTCGATGGCGGATTTCGGCTCCTGAACCAGAAAGCTGACCAGCGCGAAAGCGAACAGCCCGACCGGTCCATTGATCAGGAAGCACCAGTGCCAGGACAGATTGTCCGACAGCCAGCCGCCCAGTGTCGGCCCGACCACCGGCGCCACCACCACGGCGATGCCGAAGATGGCGAAGGCCTGCCCGCGCTTGGCCGGGGGAAAGCTGTCGGCCAGGATCGACTGCGAGATCGGCACCATGCCGCCGCCGGCGAAGCCCTGGAGCACCCGGAACAGCAGCAGCGATTCCAGATTCCAGGCAAAGCCGCAGGCGATCGAGCTGGCGGTGAACAGGCCCAGGCAGGTCAGATAGAAGCGCTTGCGGCCATAGCGCTTGGCGATGAAGCTGCTGGCCGTCAGCACGATGGCGTTCGCCACCAGATAGGAGGTGACGACCCACGACGCCTCGTCGGCGCTGACCGCCAGCGTGCCGGAGATGTAGCGCAGGGCGACGTTGGCGATGGTGGTGTCCAGCACCTCCATGAAGGTGGCGATGGAGACCACCACGGCGATCAGCCAGGGATTGCGGCCACCGGCGGCACTCTGCGACGCATCGAAGCCGCCGGCGTTGGCGCCTTCCGCCGCGGCGCTCATCGCACCGTCACCCGCGGCACCACCGACATGCCGGGGCCGATGGACACGCCGTCGGGCCATTGGTCGACGACGATCTTCACGGGGATGCGCTGCACCACCTTCACGTAATTGCCGGTCGCGTTCTGGGCCGGCAGCAGCGAGAAGGCGGTGCCGGAGCCGGGCTGCACGCTGTCGACATGGCCGGTGACCTTCCGGTCGGGATAGGCGTCGATGCGGATGTCCACCGGCTGGCCCGGCCGCATGTCGGTGATCTGGGTTTCCTTGAAATTGGCGGTGACCCAGATGTCGTCGGGCACGAAGATGGCGAGGCTCTGTCCGGCCTGCGCGAACTGGCCGACCGCCCCGCTCAGCTGCACCACCCGGCCCGGCTGCGCCGCGGTGATGGTGGTGTAGGACAGGTTCAGCTTCGCCTGGGCCAGCTGCGCCCTGGCGCGCGCCAGATCGGCCTCGGCGCTGGTGCGCTGGGCCTGGAGCGCGCCGACCTGCCGCTCGGCGGCGATCACCGCGGCGTTGGCGCTGGTCAGCTTGGCCTGCTGTTCCTGCAGGTTGGCGGTCGATTGCTGCGCCTGCTGCACGGTTCCGGCGCCGCGGGACTGCAGGTCGCGGTAGCGCGCCGCATCCTCCTTGGCGAAGCCGACCGCCGCCTCCGCCTGTGCGACCTCCGCCTTGGTCTGATCGATCTGAGCGCGCTGGGCGGCGATCTGGGCGTCATAGCCTGTGATCGCCGCCTGGGCGGAGTCGATCTGGGCCTGCGCCTGCTCCAGAGCGGTCTGGTAATCGCGCGGGTCGATGCGGAACAGCAGGTCGCCGGCCTTCACATGCTGGTTGTCGCCGACCGCCACCTCCGTCACATAGCCGGACACCTTGGGCGCGATCGGGAACTGGCGGGTGTCGATGAAGGCGTCGTCGGTCGATTCATAGGGATGGATGTTGCGCTGCCAATAGATGTAGCCGGCAACCGCCAGCAAGGCGACGACCACCAGCCCGACGATGATGGCCAGCGGATGGCGCCGGATGAATCCGGGCTTCTTGCGGCCGGTTTCGGCGGACGGCTGTCCGCGTTCGCTGCGGCCGGCATCCTGATCCGCAAGTGTGACGACATCCCTGTGCTGCTGGTCGTCCGGCATGGTGTGACGCTCCTGACCGAAATGCCGGGCGATCGGTAAAGGCCCGGTCGTTGTCGCGCGGGAGCGGTGCGGCTCCCCAGCGCGAAACACATCAGCCCCCCATTGCGTTGCACCAACGCGGCAGAAAGCTGACCGGCGCGACTGCAAACCGGCCATGTCCATCGCCGGACAACCACCAATGTGCTGTGGTGGTCGCTGGCGCTCGGCGCCTGCCTGGGCGGCAACGGCACCCTGATCGGCGCCAGCGCCAACGTCACCACCGTCGGGCTGCTGGAAAAGGACGGACACCACATGCCGTTCGTCTCGTTCCTGCGCTTCGGCGTGCCGGTCACCGCCATGACGATCGGCATCGCGGCGCTGTACCTCACCAGCTATGTCTATGGCGGGGCGATCCAGACCAATCTGGTGGGGGCGATGGCGCTGCTGGCGCTGGGCGTCGCCGCGGTCCTGCGCGGCATGAGCCGGCGGATGCCCAAGACGGCGGACGAAGTGGCCGATGGGGCGGCCGATGGGGCGCTGTCCCCGCCGGTGGGGGAATAGCGCGGACTGCCCGCGGGCAAGGATGGGGGCGGCCGTCCCGCTACGCGGCAGCAAATAATTCCAAATCCGCAAATCCAAAACTGCGCCCAAACGTAGAAGGAAGGCAGCCCCATCCATCGCATTGCGGAACCCCAGCCCATGACATTTCTGACGGAGACCGGCGGGAGCGGCACCGCCCGGGAGTTTTCTCCAAGCATCATCCCGCGCGGCGCGGTCCCCATCGACGACGAGACGGCAAGGCTGGAGGCGCTGCGGCGCACGGGACTGCTGGACAGCGAGCCGGAGCCGGCCTTCGACGATCTGGTCTCCTGGGCCTGCGACCATTTCCGCGTGCCCATCGCGCTGGTGTCGCTGCTGGATGCCGACCGCCAGTGGTTCAAGGCGCGCCGCGGCCTCGCGGTGCAGGAAACCCCGCGCGACATCGCCTTCTGCCGCTTCACCATCCGCCAGAGCCTGCCGATGGTGGTGGAGGATGCCGCCTGCGACCCACGTTTCCAGAACAATCCGCTGGTGCTGGGCGAGCCGCACATCCGCTTCTATGCCGGCGCGCCGATCATCAACCGGGAGGGGCTGGCGCTCGGCTCCGTCTGCCTGATCGACACGGTGCCGCGCAGCTTCGGCACGGTGGACCGCATGGTGCTGGCCCAGTTGACGGTGACGGCGCTGGCGGCCATCGAGCGATGCCAGCACGAAAAATTGCAGGACGAGAGTCGGCAGGGCTGAGGTAGGCAGGGTTGAGGGCGGCCGGTTGTTTTTATGCTGCGCCGCACCATTCTCACTGGCTCGTTGACGGATTTGACGGCAGGATCGGTGCCGGACTTGGTTGAAGACGATACTGCCCGGAACAGGATGACCATCCCCATGACGCCCGCGTCGGCCTTGCCGCCGATCCCGGCCCGCGAGGACGACCGCCTTGCGGCGTTGCAGCGGTACGAACTGCTCGACACACCTGCGGAACCGGCCTTCGACCAGATCACCCGGCTGGCGGCCAAGCTGCTGAAGGTGCCGGTCGCGCTGATCTCGCTGGTCGACCGCGACCGGCAGTGGTTCAAGTCGCGGATCGGGCTGCCGGTGCAGGAGACGCCGCGCCACCATGCCTTCTGCGCCCATGCGCTGGAGTCCGACGCCCTGTTCGTGGTCGCCGACGCCCGGCAGGACGAGCGCTTCTCCAACAACCCGCTGGTCACCGGTGATCCCAGCATCCGCTTCTACGCCGGAGCACCGTTGCGGACGGCCGACGGGCTGGCGCTGGGCACCATCTGCGTGATGGACGACCAGCCGCGCGCCGCCCTGACTCCGGAGGAGGAGGATGCACTGCGCGACCTGTCGGCGATGACGATGGCGCATATCGAGGCGCGGCGCGCGGTCGGCTATCTGCATCCCGTCACCGCGCTGTCGAACCGCTTCCGCTTCCTCGCCGATGTCGATGCCATGACGGCCGAACCGGCGGATTCCGCGGAAACGGCGGTGGTGATCGACACCGCGGCGTCCCAGCAATATGCCGAGCTGACCCGCGTGCTGGGGCAGGTCTGCGCCGATGCGTTCGAGGTCGATTGCGCCCGCCGCATCCTCGCCAGCCTGCCGGAGCGGACGCGGCTCTACCATGTCTCGCCGGCCCGCTTCGCCTTCATCCTGGCGGGCCATGACGCGGCGGACGGCGAGCTTGTTTCCACGCTCCACCGCGTCAGCACCGCCATTCGCAGCCCCTTCAAATATCAGGGCGTGCCGATCGCCACCTCCACCGGCATCGGCTTCGTCCACCGGTCGGACAGTCCGCCGGGAAGCGTCGAGCTGCTGCGCGCAGCCACCAGCGCCGCCCACCAGTCGCTGGAGAAGCAAAAGCCCTGGTGCGCCTATGACGAGGAACAGGACCGCGCCGCCCATCGCGCCTTCCTGCTGCTGCGCAGCCTGACCGAGGCGATGGGCGCGCGGGATCAGCTGCACATCGCCTACCAGCCCAAGGTCGATCTGCGCACCGACCGCTGCATCGGGGCGGAAGCGCTGCTGCGTTGGACCCATCCGGAGCTGGGGCCGATCTCTCCGGCCGAATTCGTGCCGCTGGCCGAACGCACGGCGCTGGTGCGGCCGCTGACCGAATGGGTGATCGCGGCGGTGTTGGCGCAGGTCGCGCACTGGCGTCGGCGCGGCATCGCCCTGCCGGTGTCGATCAACATCTCGATGCTGGATCTCGGCACCGGAGATTTCGCCGACCGGGTGGCGGCGATGCTGGACCGCCATGGGGTGCGGGCGGACTGGATCGATTTCGAGGTGACGGAAAGCGCCCTGATGACCGACCGGGCGGAGGTCGACCGCCAGCTCCACCGGCTGCGCCATCTGGGCATCGCCGTCGAGATCGACGATTTCGGCACGGGGCAGAGCGCCCTGTCCTATCTGAAGGACATCCCGGCGACGGCGGTGAAGATCGACCAGCGATTCATCCGCGCCATCGCCGCCGAGCGCAGCGACCAGATCATGGTCCGCTCGACCATCGAGCTTGCCCATGACCTGGGCTATCTCGTCGTCGCCGAGGGGGTGGAGACGGCGGAGGCTTACGACTGGCTGCGCCTGCACGGCTGCGATTTCGGCCAGGGCTACCTGATTTCCCGGCCGCTGGCGCCGACGGCGTTCGAGGACTGGCTGGCGGCGGGCGCCTTCCGCACCGCCGCCATGTCCGCCTGACCTACTTCCCCGCGACGCAGGCGGCGATGGAGGCCCGTTCGATCTCGGCATAATGGTCGAACGGGTTCAGCACCGGGGCGCCGAGATCGGCTTCGAAGCGCTGCTGGTTCGGGCTGGCGGTGAAGTCCTGCTGCGCGTCGTCGCCCAGGTTGGACTGGAAGATGCCGGCGGCGCTGACCGGCAGGAAATCCTCGTAGACCACCGGGTCGAAGCGGACTAGGCCGCTCTCGATCAGCGTTTCCAGATCGCTGCCCGGCGCCGGCGGGTTGCGGCGCCCCGCTTCGGTCAGCGAATAGGTGAAGTAGCCGAACCCCTGGCGGCGGATTTCGTCCCAGCTGTCGGGGAAGGGCGCGAAGACTTCCCTAAGGGCCGCCATATACTGCGCTGCGTTGGAGCCGTCGGCGGCCGGAGCGACGAGGCGGCGGGAATCCTGCAGCAGCGTGTCGTACAGCGCCCGCCCCTTCGGCGTCAGGGCGATGCCGCGCTGCTCGATCTCGCCGAAGCGGGCGGTGTGGACACCCGGGCGCCAGCCCTCACCGTCGCCTTCGCGGAAATCGACCGGCTCGCTCAGCGCCTTGAAGGAGGTCTGGCGCAGCAGGATCGGGCAGCGGCGGGTCGGCGGGCCTTCGACCACCGCCTTCGGCGCAATGCCCTTTTCCGGCATCATCCGCTGGACTGCGTCGATGTCCAGCGTGCGCGGCGTCAGGTGGTTGATGTGCGGCCCCTTGAAGGACACCACGTCGGCGATCAGCCGGTGAGCGTCGTGCAGGCGGTTGTAGAGGTCCAGCGGCACGTTGGCCCGGCTGTGCCAGCGGAAGGTCTCCAGCGCCTCCGCAACGAAGCGGTCGGCATCCTCCTCGTCCAGCCCGCCTTCGGCCTCCGCCTTTTCGATCAGGGCGAGGCAGCCGGGGGTGAAGATGTTGCGGGCGGCCAGCACCTGCTCCGCCTCCCGCCGCAGAGCGGGGTCGGCGATCAGGTCGAGCCGCAGCAGGGAGGTGAAGACGCGGAAGGGGTTGCGGCTCAGCGCCTCCCCGTCCACCGGACGGAAGGCGGTGGAATGAACGGGGACGCCAGCCTCCGACAGGTCGTAATATCCGACCGGATGCATGCCCATCACCGCAAACAGGCGGCGCATGGTCGACAGCTCCTGCGCGGTGCCGAGGCGGATGGCGCCGTGGCGCTCCTCCGTGATGCGGGCAAGGCCGCCGGCGGCCTCCAGCCGGTGGCGTTCGGCCGGATCGGCGGCCAGCACCGCCGCGTTCACCTCCTCCACCAGCTCGACGAGCGTCTGATAGGCCGGAACCTCCGTCCGATACATCTCCGACATGGCGGTGGAGAACAGGGTGCGGATCGCATCGGGGCTGATGATCGTCTGGACGCTCATTCCAAATCTCGCTCGCATTGGCTTGCCGGACCTGTGCGGTCCCTTCCAAGCCGCTGCTATAGCAACGATTTACCGCGCTGGATTGCGATTGTTTTTCCCGACTTCATGACCAAAGCTCATGACCCTGCAGAGCCGCGGCAGTCCGCCGTCTCCGCCAGGATCCAGTCGCGAAAGGCGGCGAGCGGCGGATAGCCCGCCCGCTCCGCCGGCCAGACGACGTAATAGGCGTTCTCGCTTTCCATCGGCAGGTCGAGCGCCGGCACCAGTTGTCCCGACCGCAATTCCTCCTCGATCAGGAACAGCGGCAGCAGGGCGACGCCCAGTCCGGCGATGGCCGCCTGGGACGCCGTGGCGAACTGGTCGAACAGCATGCCGTGCACACCGTCGGCGGGGGTGCCGTGCAGGGTCAGCCAGCGCTCCCAGGCATCGGGGCGGCTGGTCAGGTGCAGAAGCGGGGCGAGCCGCAGGTCGGCCGGCTGCCGGAAGTCGAAGCGGTCGCGCAAGCCCCGGCTGCAGGCGGGGATGACGGTCTCGCGGCGCAGCAACGCCATCTCCCCGCCCGGCCAGTCGGGACGGCCGAAATGGATCGCCGCATCCACCGGGTCCAGCCGGAAATCGAAGGGCGCCATGCGCGTCACCAGATTGATGGTGATGCCGGGATTGTCGGCCAGGAAGTTCGGCAAACGCGGCGCCAGCCAGCGCGTGCCGAAGGTCGGCAGGATGGCGATGCTGAGCGTGCCGCCGAACGGGTTGGCGCGCAGGTTCAGCGATGCGGTGCTGATCTTGCGCAGCGCGTCGCGGACCTCGCGCACGTAATACTCGCCACCGGCGGTCAGGCGGATGGTCTGCCGTTCGCGGTGGAACAGCTCGACCTCCAGCAGTTCCTCCAACGCCTTGATCTGGCGGCTGACCGCGCTCTGGGTCAGAGACAGCTCCTTGGCCGCGGCGGTGATGCTGCCGGTGCGCGCCGCCGCCTCGAACGCCGAGAGCAGGGCCAGGGAGGGAAGGAAGCGGCGGGGGCTCTGCATTTCATTCTCGTGTGGAATGACTGAATGAGCAAACATCACTTGGCCGAAGGAGGTAGGCAAGTCAAACTTCCCAGCTGTCGATGGGCGCGGTGGCCTGTTCCGCCCATGGATGCGGTGGGGACGGTGTTTCCCGCTGGGAATGACGGGCGTACAAAAGCAAGCGCAACAGACGCGAAAAGGACCACAGGGGATGCAGAACGATCCGCGGTCGCACGGGCTTTGGGAACGCACCGCACCGGCGGCACCGCCGACCATGGCACTGGCCGGCAGCGTCCGGGCCGACGTGGTCATCGTCGGCGCCGGCTACACCGGCCTGTCGGCCGCGCTGCATCTGGCCGAAAGCGGCGTCGACGCCGTGGTGGTGGAGGCGGTGGAGATCGGCTTCGGCGGCGCCGGCCGCAATGTCGGGCTGGTCAATGCCGGCATGTGGGTGATGCCGGACCAGCTGGTCAGCACCCTGGGCCCGGTCTATGGCGAGCGGCTGATCGAGTTGCTGGGCAACGCGCCCCGGTATGTCTTCGACCTCATCACCAAACACGGCATCGCCTGCGAGGACGAGCGCGCGGGCACGCTTCATTGCGGCGTCGGCGAGGCGGGCCTGCGCGAACTGGAACAGCGCGCGGCGATCTGGCAGAAGCGCGGCGCCCCCGTCCGCCTGCTCGACGCGAGGGAAACGGCGAAGAAGGTCGGCACCGAGGCCTACACCGGGTCGCTGCTGGATCTCCGCGCCGGCACCATCCAGCCGCTGGCTTATGCCCGCGGACTGGCGACGGCGGCGATCGCGGCGGGTGCCCGCATCTTCACCGGCAGCCCGGTCCAGTCGGCAAGCCAGAGCGGGGCCAAGTGGGAGGTGAAGACGCCGAACGGGTCGGTCACCGCCGACTGGGTGCTGGTCGCCACCGACGCCTACAGCATCGGCCCCTGGGCGCAGCTGCGCACCGAACAGGTCCACCTGCCCTATTTCAATCTGGCGACGGAGCCGCTGTCCGACGCCATGCAGCGGGCCATCCTGCCGGAACGCCAGGGGGTGTGGGACACCAAGTCGGTGCTGAGTTCCTACCGTTTCGACCGGCTGGGCCGGCTGGTGTTCGGCAGCGTCGGCGCGCTGCGCGGGACCGGGACGGCGGTGCATCGGGCCTGGGCGCAGCGGTCGCTGGCGGCCCTGTTCCCGCAACTCGGCCCCGTGCGGTTCGAGGCGGAATGGTACGGGCAGATCGGCATGACCAGCGACAACCTGCCCCGCTTCCACCGGCTGGACCGCAACGTCATCGCCTTCAGCGGCTACAATGGGCGCGGCATCGCCCCCGGCACCGTGCTCGGCCGCTGCTTGGCCCAGCACATCACCGGCAAGCTGCCGGAGGCGGAGATGCCGCTTCCCAACACGCCCCCCGAAACGGTGTCGGCCCGCGCCATGCGGGAAGCCGTCTATGAGTATGGCGCGCAGGCGACCCATCTGGTGGGAGCGAGGCTGCCGGGGAAGATCTGATCGCGCATCGTCTCCACCCCGGCATCCGGATCACAGCCCCCAGGCGCCGCTTTCCGCTGCGTCGACGACCTGGATGTTGTTCTCCACCGCCTTGACGCCGGGGACGCTTTCCGCCGCGACGCGCACGGCGTCGCGCTGGGATCCGCTGCTGGCGAAGCCCCAGAGCTGGACCACCCCGTTGCGGACGACGATGGCGTCGTGCGAGCGCGAATCCCAGGACACCTCCCTGACGGCGGCGGCCACCCGGTCCCTCAGCGCGCGGTCATCGGGTGCGGCCGCCGGGGTATCCGGGGCGACGCTGGCCAGCGCGCGGAGCAGGTTGGCGCGGCTGACGATGCCGACCAGGGCACCCCGGCGTACCACCGGCACGCGCTTGATCCGCCGGGTCTCCATCAGGCGGACGACGTCCTCCGGCGTGGCGTTCTCGTCCACCGTGGTGACGTGGCTGGTCATCACGTCGGCGACCTTGCGGGAATGGGATTTGATGAAGTCCTCCGCCGGCAGAGTGCCGCCGGACACCATGCCGAGCCACCAGGAGCGATGACGCTCCGTCCCCAGTTCCACACGGCGCAGCAGATCGCCTTCGCTGATGATCCCCACCACCTTGCCGGCCGCATCGACCACGGGCATGCCGCTGATGTTGTTCTCCAGCATCTTCCGGGCAGCATCGGCGACGGTCGCATCGGGACCGATGGTGATGACCCGCGGCGTCATTAGATCGACTGCCTTCATCGTTTCTCTCCCCTTCCAAGTCATTGGCCGTCATGTCGTTCGACAAGAACAGCCTAGGGGATCGACAGACGGGTACGATTGATCTGCAGCAATTCGCGACCTCGCTTTCCGCATGATGGAAAATACGGCAGAGCTATCCGCAATTTCAGGCAGCCCACAGGTGCTCCGCCATCTTTGAGACGCAGAGACTTATTCCATAGCGCTCATTCGCTCCCACCGTGACCCCAAGTATCCTGCCGATTATTCGCTGATTTCCGCCACCAGCGTGCCGATCGGATCGGCGGGCTTGGTCGGGGCCGTCTCGGCAGGCGGCGATGGATAGCGGTAGAAGGCATGGCCGCCGATGGAGGTGGTGTGCAGCCGCGCCTCCGCCCAGTCCGGTTTCTGGCGGCGGAGCGCCGCCTGCGTCGGCGGGCTGTAGAACAGCGAGGCGCGGGCGGTGGGATCGGGCATGTCGTCGTCGTTGAGATTCCAGGCCAGCCCCCGCGCGACGTGCAGCGCCTCCTGGTCGGCGGTGAGGCGGGGCTTCGGCCAGGACGGCATGCCGCCCGCCCGGATGACGCGGGCCTGCCGGCGGATCTCCGCCAGGATGCGCCGCGCCTCGACACGCGGGTCGGCGGCGAGCTTCGCCTGCTCGGCGGCCTTCTCCCGCTGCTTTGCCTGGTGCTTCGCCGTTTTGCCGTGCTTCTCCCGCGTCTTCGGCTCGACCGGCGGCACCGCGAAGGGTTCGAACTGGCCGGCGGCGACGATGACGCGACAGGGCAGCGACGGCTGGTCGGCCGAGGCGGCGCGGTTGGCGACCACCCACATCACGGCCGCCATGGCGTCGGCCCCCTCCCCCCTCGCCTCGGCCCAGCCGGCCAGCGCCAAACAGCGGCGCTCCCGTTCGGCCTGCCAGGGCGTCAGCATGTAGACCGACGTGCCGATGACGACCGGCTGCTTGGCGCCGCCCCGCTTCGGCATGCTCCCCTTCACGTCGCCGACGAACCGCGCGCACCCGCTGTCGCCCGACCGGCAGGCGGCGTCGCTGGCATCGATGACCTGCGCGCCGGCCTCGGCCGGCAGCAGGGTGGTCGCGAGCATCAGGGCTGGAAGGAGATTGCGCATCCCGGTCTCTCCGTCTTCGGAAGGGGACTTCCTTCGACAGGAGGGCGGATGGCAAGTTCCCTGATTCGTCCACTTCTCAGACAGCGTAAGCCTGAGGGCGGAGGATGTACGCCGTTCGGGTCCGGGAAGAGTCCGTCCCCCTGCCCTTCACGCCGGAGAGCGGCCGGAACCTTCCGGCTTTCCGCCGTCGCCGGTCCAGTCGTCGGTCAGATACTCCTGCGAGCGGCTGATCTCCTCGACCTCGGCGCGGGAGGGCGGCTTCGGCACCTGGGCCTGACCGGAGTTGCGGTCTTCGGTGCGGTCGGTGGTGGAATCGAGACGGGGATCGGGGGTGCTGGGCATGGAGGGCTCCTTGTCAGTCTGGGTAGAGCCCCAGCAAACAGGAGGCGGACGGCAAGATCGCGGCGCTGGCCTGCGCGAAACCGGAGGCGCAAAGGCTGCGGGAGACGGCGCCGGAGCACTCGGTAGCGTGCATTCGGGATGATGTGGGAGCGGAGTGAGAGTCTGTTGTGCGCCAGGAGTTGCGCTTCACCTTCTGCTCCGATGCGAAGCAGGCTTGACGCAAGCGACGTCCATCCCCATTAATTATACGATGTATAAATAATGGGGATGGAAATGATCAGCGGTCATGTCTTCATCGCGACTAGTCTTGATGGGTTCATTGCACGCAATAACGGGGACATCGGCTGGCTGCTGGAAAGGGACGACCCTTCCGAGGATCATGGCTATGACGCCTTCATCAATAATATCGATGTCATCCTCATGGGACGCGGCACCTATGAAAGCATTCGGAATGTAAGGCCCTGGCCCTATACACGTCCAGTTGTGGTGATGTCGAGCTCGCTTAAGGGCCAGCAGGTTCCAGAGGACTTGGTGGGAAAGGTCCAATTCTCTGACAAATCTCCAGAGCAAGCGATGACAATGCTGGAGGCTGCGGGAAATCGCCGGGTCTATGTAGACGGCGGTTTAATCATCCAATCATTCTTGCGCAAGGGGCTGATTGACGACATGGTGATCACCCGCGTCCCGGTGCTGCTTGGACAGGGGCGCAGCCTTTTTGGCGCAATCCCTTCCGATATTGCACTCGTCCATGAGGAGACCAGCAGCTTCGCCTCCGGCCTCGTCCAGTCACGCTACCGGATCGCACCGTGACACGCCCACGGGGACGCCCGCCCCAGAACAAGGCAACCGTCTCGCGTGATGATATGCTGTCAGCCGCCCTCGACCTTGTTGACACCAACGGGGTCGATGCGTTCACCATGCGTGCATTGGCTGGACGGCTCCAGATCAATCCCATGACGATATACCACCATTTCGGTGATCGTGACGGTTTGATCGGAGCCATGTCGGAACGGGTCTACCGCGACGTCTCGGCACCAGCATCAGGCGACCCCCGAAGCCGGATCGAAGCCCTCTTGCGGGCCTATCATGGCCAAGTGCTGAACCATCCCGGCCTCACCCTGCTCATCTTCAGCCGACCCACAGTCTTTCCGGAACAGGCGCAGCGGATAACCAAAGAAATTGCCGAACTTTTGGCCGAAGCTGGCTTGTCGCCGCCGAGAATCCGGCTTTGGGTAAACATACTCGTCGATTTCACCCATGGTGCCGCAATCGCAACCGCGATCAGTGGTCGATCCAATTCTGAAGGCTTTGATTTGAAGGACGATTACGACAAGGCCCTTACTGAACTGTTGAATGGGCTCAACAGCTGATTGTAGGGAGCGGTGCTGCCAGTGTGAATGACCGCTTTGGGTCGCAAGCCGACACACCTCCACCGCACCCCCACAAATCCCCTCACCCCCGCCGCGCCGCCTCGATCGCCGCCACGTCGATCTTCGTCATCCCCATCATCGCCTCGAACGCTCGCTTGGCCTCGTCCCCACCCGCCGCCAGCGCATCGGTCAGCACGCGGGGCGTGATCTGCCAGGAAATGCCCCAGCGGTCCTTGCACCAGCCGCAGGCGCTCTCCTGGCCGCCGTTGCCGACGATGGCGGTCCAATAGCGGTCGGTCTCTTCCTGGTCGTCGGTGGCGATCTGGAACGAGAAGGCCTCGTTGTGCTTGAAGGCCGGGCCGCCGTTCAGGCCGAGGCAGGGGATGCCGGCGACGGTGAACTCGACCGTCAGCACGTCGCCCGCCTTGCCGGACGGGTAGTCGGCGGGGGCGCGGTGGACGGCGTGCACGACGCTGTCGGGGAAAGTCTCGGCGTAGAAGCGGGCGGCGGACTCGGCGTCCTTGTCGTACCAGAGGCAGATCGTATTCTTGGCGACGGCCATGGCTTGTCCTTTCGCGCTGAAATCCTCCCGGTCCAACACCATACCGTGTTCAGTATGGCTTCACCACCACCAGAGTGACGATGGCGATGACCCCGGCGATCACCGCCAGCGGGGAGAAGCGCAGCAGCGGCGAGACCGGGCGGACACCCGACGCGGGATCCTGTTCGGCCAGCCGGCGCAGTCCGGCGGCGAGCTTGCCGTGCAGGGCGGACAGGGCGATGACGATGGCGACCTTCGCCACCAGCCACGGCTCGAAGCCCCAGCCGCCGACCACCACCAGCGTGGGCCCGAGAATCCAGGCGAGCCCCATCGCCGGGGAGGTCACGCGGCGGTCCCAGCGCAATGCCGCGCGCAGGATGCGGGACGGTCCCTCCTCGGCGGCGGTCGCGGGGTCCAGGGCGCTGATCAGAATGGCGGCGACGGACAGTCCCGCGATCCACACCGTCACCGCGGCGACGTGCAGACCGATCAGCCAGATATACACAACGACCGCCCCTCATAAAGCCTCTTGCGGGCGTCAGGCGCCCACTTGGAGGATGATCTTACCGCGACCGTGGCCGGAATCGAGCCGTTCATGCGCCTTCCCGACCTGCTCCAGCGGCAAAACGGCGTCGACGATCACCCTCGCCTGCCCGCGTTCGAACAGCGGCGCCATCTCGCGCAGGCGGGCGCCCTCGCGGGTGAGGAAGGTGCCGTAGAGGGTCTGGTTCTTCACATAGAGCGCGTCGAGGTCACCGGTCGGCGGCAGGATGGTGGCGATGCGGCCGAAGGGGCGGGTCACCTGGGTACTCATCGGCACATTGCCGCCGGCGGTGTCGAAGGAGGCGTCCACCCCCGCCCCGCCCGCCTCGCGCAGGATCTGGTCCATCACGTCGGTGTCGCGATAGTCGAGCGTCACGTCGGCGCCGAGGTCGCGCATCGCCTCGTGGTTGGCCTTGCTGGCGGTGGCGAGCACGCGGGCGCCGGCCGCCTTGGCGAACTGGATGGCGAAGCTGCCGACGCCGCCGGCCCCGCCATGGATCAGCACCGTCTCGCCCGGCCGCACCGCCAGACGGCGGACGATGGCCTCCCACGCCGTACCGCCGGCCAGCGGGATGCCCGCCGCCTCGACATGGCTGAGCGACGGCGGCTTGTGCGCGACAATGGACGCGGCGGCGACGGTGTAGTCGGCATAGCTGCCGTTGGGATTGCCGAAGATCTCCGGCGTGTAGAACACCTCGTCGCCGGCCTTGAAGCCGGTCACGCCGGGGCCGACCCCCTCGACCACGCCCGACACGTCGTAGCCCAACACCGCCGGGAAGGGGATGCCGGCCCAACTGCCGGCCTGCCGGATCTTGGCGTCCACCGGGTTGGTGCCCGACGCCACCACCCGCACCAACAGTTCGCCCGGCCCCGCGACCGGACGCGGCCGGTCCTGGAGTTCGAACACGTCGGGGCCGCCGAACCGCGAAATCACCATCGCACGCATGCCGTCATCCTCCGTTCCGGGCTTTGCACTGGAGCAGCAGCAACGTGGGACGCCGGCCCCCGCCTGTCCAGCGGGGGAAAGGGGGGCGGACGACTCTTGGGAATCCTCGCCACGCGCCCCCCTCACCCTAACCCTCTCCCCGGGGGGAGAGGGGACTGGCCTCAGCCGATGCGGAACTCCTCGCGGTGGATCGCCGTCATCGCCAGCCCTTCCGGACCGATGGCGCCGCGATACATGCCGGAGCAGTTGAAGGGCAGCGCCACCCGGCCGTCGCGGTCGATGGCGATCAGGCCGCCGGAGCCGCCGATCACGCCCAGTTCGTCCACCACGTCACCGGCGGCGCGCTCCAGGCTCTGGCCGGCCCAGCGCATGCGGGCGTCGATCTCGTGGGCGGTGCAGCGGCGGATGAAATGCTCGCCGTGGCCGGTGGCGGAGACCGCGCAGGTGATGTTGTCGGCGAAGGTGCCGGCGCCGATCACCGGGCTATCGCCGACGCGGCCCTTGGCCTTGGCGGTCATGCCGCCGGTCGAGGTGGCGGCGGCGAGGTTGCCGTCGCGGTCACGGGCGACGGCGCCGACGGTGCCGTGGCGGCGCTGCTCATCCCCGTCGTCGGGCGCGCCGGAGCGGCGGCGCTCCAGTTCGGCCTGGAGAGCATCCCAGCGCGGCTGGGTGAAGAAATAGGGGGCTTCCTCCATCGCCAGACCCTGGCGGCGGCAGAGGTCCAGCGCGCCCTCGCCGATCAGCAGGACATGCTCCGTGTGCTCCATCACCGCGCGGGCGGCCAGGATGGGGTTGCGCGGGCCGAACAGCCCGGCCACCGCACCGGCGGAGCGGTCGCGGCCATCCATGATGGCGGCGTCCATTTCCTGCACGCCCTCGGCGGTGAAGACGGCGCCGCGGCCGGCATTGAACAGCGGCTCGTCCTCTAGCGCCATCACGGCGGCGGTGACGGCATCCAGCGCGCTGCCGCCGTCGGCCAGCACCTCGTGCCCGGCGGCCAGCGCGCGGCGCAGGCCGGCGTGATAGCCCTCGGTCAGCGCCGGGGTCAGGGCGCTGCGCTTGATGGTGCCGGCACCGCCATGGATGGCAAGGGCGAAGGGCTGCGGGTGCGAAAGGGTCATGGGGGCAGGTCTCAGCGCAGGGTGGCCGACATCGCGGACAGAGTGTTGATCCAGCCGAGCGCGGCGGCCATGCTGGCGGCCGGCAGGCGGATGGTGACGGGATCCAGGCGCTCCGACACCGGGATCAGCGATGCCAGATCGGCCAGCGCCGGGCTGTTCATCTCGATCTCCAACCGATAGGGCGCGCCTTCGTCCCGGGGCGGGACGCGGAAGGGCGGGATGGTCGCGGCCCGGCTGACGGCGCGGGTGGCCGCCGCGCGGATGCGGTCGCGGGCGACCGCTGGCGCGACGGAGCGGGCGGCGCGCTGGCCGAGCGCCTGCTTGACCACCACGCGCTCGGACGCCGGGAACAGTGGCTCCATCTCGGCGGCGAAGCGGTCGTCGCCACTCAGCAGGATCACCGGCACGCCAATCTCGCCGGCATAGGCGCCGTAATTGCCGGCCTCCCCCAACTCCAAACCGTTCACCCGGACGCGGCCGAAGGCGAAGCTGTTGGTGGTGTGGGCGAGGATGCCGTATTGGCGCGCGGAGGTGTGGAAGCCGACGCACATCACGCCCGCCGTGTCCGGCTCCAGCCCGGCGAACATGCCGATCGGCTTCGGCCGACCGAGAATCAGCTCGGCGGCGGGGTGCAGCTCGTCCGGCAGCAGATTGACCATCGGGCCGTGGCTGTCGTTGACCAGGATCTCAGTGGCACCGCCTTCCAGCGCGCCTTCGATGGCGGCATTCACCTCGGCGGTCATCAGGCGGCGGGCGCGCTCGTACTCGGGGTTGCCCTGCGTCACCTGCTGCTGGGAGACGATTCCGGCCACCCCTTCGATGTCGGCGGAGATGTAGATCTTCACGGAGTGCTCCCGGAGGTCAGCAAATCGGACAGGCAAGGCCGGCTGGCGCCGTCTCGGCCCACCACCGGCGTGGCGGCGACCAGCGCGTCGAGAACGGCTTCCTGCGTCGCGTCGGCCATCGCCTCGAACACGGCATCGATGCGGCGCTCGTTCAGCATGCGTAGTGGGATGAGGTCGGCCCGCTCGTCATGGTCGATGCGGTTGGCGGTGGTGAAGCCCAGAGCGATGTCGCCGCTGCCATGGCCCCAGAAGGATCCCACCCGCGCCAGCCCGACCCCCGCGCGGCGGATTACCCGGCGCAGCTGGCGGTGGTCGAGCGGAACGTCGGTGGCGGCGATGACGATGACGGAGCCCTTCTCCGGCGCGTCGTCCCTTTCCGGCACAGCGACGCGGCGGCCGTCGGGCAGGCGCAACTCCCCTGGCCGGCCGAAATTCGCCAGGACCAGCACGCCCAGATGATGGCGCTTGCCGTCCAGCTTGAGGCGGCGAGACGAGGTACCGATGCCGCCCTTGAAGCCGAAGCAGGACATGCCGCGCCCGGCGCCGACCGACCCGACCGCGACCTCGGCGCCGTCGGGCGTGCCGAGAGCTGCGGCAAGGGCGGCGGCGGCGTGCGCTTCGGTGACCGCCAGGGCCTGGATGTCGTTCAGCGGGCCGTCGTTGCACTCCATCACCAGCGGATTGACGGTGGCGGTGGTGCGGCCGATGTCGGGGTTGGCGGCGATGGCGTGGCGGACAAGGGTGGTGGACAGGGTGCCGACCGACAGGGTGTTGGTCAGCAGGATCGGGGTTTCCATCGCGCCGAGTTCCTCCACCTGCATCAGCCCGACGCTCTTGCCGAAGCCGTTCAGCACCTCCGCCGCCGCGACCGGCTTGTCGCGGTAGAGGTTGCCGGCATGGGGCAGGATGGCGGTGACACCGGTCTGGATCGCACCTTCATCCAGCGTGACATGGCCGACGCGCACGCCCGGAACGTCGGTGATGGCGTTGCGCGGCCCCGGCGTCAGCCGGCCGCAGGCGAGCCCGAAGGCCCGCGCACGTTTGCCGTGCTCAGCGGAGTTTCGGGTCGAGGGCATCGCGCAGTCCGTCGCCGAGCAGGTTGAAGGCCAGCACCGTCAGGAAGATGGCGAGGCCGGGATAGAAGGTGACATGGCTGGCGACGCCGATGTAGCTGCGCCCGTCGGCCAGCATGGCGCCCCATTCCGGGCTGGGCGGCTGGGCGCCCAAGCCGATGAAGCTGAGGCTGGCCGCCGTCAGGATCGAGGTGCCGATGCGCATGGAGACATAGACGATCACGCTGGGCAGCGTGCCCGGCAGGATGTGGCGCACCATCAGCAGCCGGTCGCGCACGCCGATGGCGCGGGCGGCGTCGACATAGACCGCGCGCTTCAGCGACAGCGTGCTGCCGCGCACAAGGCGGGCGAAGACCGGCACGCTGAAGATCGCCACCGCATAGATGACGTTCTCGATGCCCGGCCCCAGGATGGCGACGATGCCGATGGCGAGCAGGATGCCGGGGAAGGCCAGCAGCACGTCGCAGATGCGCATGATGAGGCTGTCGATCCAGCCGCCGCGGAAACCGGCGATTAAACCCAGCGCCACGCCGGCCGCCCCGCCCAGCAGCACCGACAGCAGACCGACCGACAGCGAGATGCGCGCGCCCCACAGGATGCGGCTGAAGATGTCGCGGCCATAGGCGTCGGTGCCGGCCCAATGATCGATGGACGGGCCTTCCAGGATGCGGTCGTAATCGAAGGCCGCCGGATCGAACGGCGCGATCCAGGGCGCCGCCGCCGCGGCCAGTGCCAGCGCCAGCAGACAGATGCCGGCCGCCATGGCGGTGCGGTTGCGCCGGAACTTGCGCCAGAACTCGCGCAGCGGCGAGCGGACGGCTTCGTGGACTGCGGCGGCCACGCCGGTTGCGTCTGTCGTGGTCATGAGTAGCGAATCTCGGGGTTGGCGAGGGCGTACAGCACGTCGACCAGCAGGTTGATGATGATGAACTCCAGCGAGAACAGCAGGATCTCGGCCTGGATGACGGTGTAGTCGCGGTAATTGACGCTATCCACCAGCAGCCGGCCCAGCCCCGGCCAGGAGAACACCGTCTCCACCACGATCGACCCGCCGAGCAGGAAGCCGAACTGCAGGCCGACCATGGTGATGATCGGGATCAGCGCGTTGCGCAGCGTGTGCTTCCACACCACCAGCCGGGCCGGGACGCCCTTGGCCCGCGCGGTGCGGACGTAATCCTCGCGTGCGATCTCGATGAAGGCGGAGCGGGTGAAGCGCGCCATCACCGCGGCGACGCCGAGGCCGAGCGTCAGCGACGGCATGACGAAATGCTGCCACGTGCCATAACCGCTGGTTGGCAGCCAGCCGAGCTTGACCGAGAACAAATCGATCATCAGCAGGCCGAGCCAGAAGGACGGGAAGGCGATGCCCGACACCGCCACCACCATGCCGACGTGGTCCTGCCAGCGCCCGCGCTTGGTCGCCGACGCCACCCCGATCAGCAGCCCGGCCAGCGTCGCCCACACCATGGCAACGACGGTGAGGTAGAGGGTCGGCATGAAGCGTTCGCCGATCTCCTGCGACACCGGCCGCTTCGACTTCATCGACCGTCCGAACTCGCCCTGCACCGCATTGCCGAGGAAACGGCCATACTGCACCCACAGCGGCTGGTCGAGGCCGAGATCCTGGCGCACCAGTTCGACGTCGCGCTGGGTCGCATCCGGCCCGGCGACCAGCCGCGCCGGATCGCCCGGCAACAGATGGACGAAGCCGAAGACGAAGACGGAAATCACCAGCAGAACCGGCAGGATGCCGGCGAGACGGCCGACGAGATATTTCAGCATGGGGCAGAGGTCCTGGTGAAGATGTCGGCTTCGAATGCCCCCTCCCTAACCCTCCCCCGCCTTCGGCAGGAGAGGGAACTCCGCCGCTCTCGCGCTAAGCTCCCTCTCCCGCGAAGCGGGGGAGGGTTGGGGAGGGGGCAACGCGGCGCCAGCCGCGACGGCGACTGGCGCCGCAGTCACATCACTGCAGATCAGCCTCTTCCATCTGCAGACCGCCGTCGGCGACGTAGTAGAAGCCGGTCAGCTTCTTCGACTTGCCGGCCAGCAGGTTCTCGACGCCGAGGAAGATCCACGGCGCGTCCTTCCAGATCTGCTCCTGGGCGACGCGATAGGCCTCGGCGCGCTTGGCGGTGTCGGCGGTGCCGATGCCGGTCTCGATGGCGGCGTCGACCGTGTCGTTCTTATAGTACGCCACGTTGAAGAACTTCGGCGGGAAGCCCTTGCCCCACAGCAGCGGGCGCAGGCCCCAGTCGGCGTCGCCGGTCGAGGCCGACCAGCCGCCATACTGCATCTGCACCGTGGCATCCTCCGGCTTCTCGACACCCCAGACGCGGGCGGTCTCGACGCCGGCCTCAAGCGGGGTGACGGTCAGCTTGACGCCGATCTGGGACAGCTGCTGCTGCACGAACTGCATACCGCGGATGAAGTTGGTGCTGTTGCGGCCGAACATCTCGGCCTCGAAGCCGTTCGGATAGCCGGCCTCGGCCAGCAGTGCCTTCGCCTTGGCAAGGTCGTAGGTGTACTGGTTCGGCTGGGTGACGTGGAAGCCGAGCTTGGACGGGATCGCCGAATCCAGCGGGCCGGCATAGCCGCGATAGACCACCTTCGCGTAGGCGTTCTTGTCGATGGCGTAGTTCAGCGCCTGACGGACGCGCGGGTCGTTGAACGGCTTCTTCATGGTGTTCATCGCCACATAGCGGGCGATGATCGACGGGGCGTCGATGACCTCCAGCTGATTGTTGGCTTCCACCATCTTCACCATTTCCGGCGGCAGCGGATAGATGAACTGCGCCTCGTTGGTCTGGAGCATGGCGATGCGGCTGCCGTTCTCCGGCACGCTCTTCAGCGTGACGTGGTCGATCTTCGGCAGGCCTTGCTTCCAATACTTGTCGTTCTTCTCGACCTTCAGCGTGTCCGCTTCCCAGCTGACGAACTTGTAGGGGCCGGTGCCGACCGGATGGCGGCCGATCTCCTTGCCGAAGGTCTCAAGCGCCTTCGGGCTGTGGATCATGGCGCCGGGGTGGGCGAGGTTGTTGTTCAGCGCGCCGAAGGGCTGCGACAGCTTCAGCGTGACGGTGTAGTCGTCGACCACCACCGTCTCGGCCAGCATCGCCAGCAGGCTCTGGCGCTTCAGCCGGTTGGCCGGGTTGGACAGGCGGTCGAAGTTGGTCTTCACCGCCTGGGCGTTGAAGGGCGAACCGTCATGGAAGGTGACGCCCTTGCGCAGGTGGTAGGTGTATTCGGTGGCGGTGTCGTTGACCGTGAAGCTTTCCGCCAGCAGCGGGACCAGCTTCATGTCCTTGTCGAAGCCGAACAGGCCCTGCATCATCGTGCGGCTGGCCGACTGCGACAGGGTGTCGTTGATGTCGGCCGGGTCCAGGGTGGTGATGTTGTCGGGGATGCCGACGACCAGATCCTTGGCGGCGAAGGCCGGACCGGCCAGCGCGGTGCCGGCGAGCAGGCCGGCCAGCAGGGGAAGAGCAAAACGCTTCACGTGAGAACTCCCTGTTTTTTGGTTCAGAAATCGCCGCCGACGGCGTGGCGCGCGACGAAATGGTCGTCGCCGACCGGCACCAGCGGCTGGACCACCGGCTCATCGCCGATGGCGCGGATCGGGCTCGGGATCTCGCCGGTCAAAAGCCGCAGGTCGCGGGTGCGGCGGCTGGGATCGGCGATCGGCACCGCCGCCATCAGGCGACGGGTGTAGGGGTGCTGCGGATTCTCGAACACGGCGCGGCGGGGGCCGAGTTCGACGATCTGGCCGAGATACATCACGGCGACGCGGTGGCTGACCCGCTCCACCACCGCCATGTCGTGGCTGATGAACAGGTAGGACAGGCCGCGTTTGGCCTGCAGTTCCATCAGCAGGTTGACGATCTGCGCCTGGATGGACACGTCGAGCGCCGCCACCGCCTCGTCGGCGATGATCAGCTTGGGATCGCAGGCGATCGCACGGGCGATGCAGATGCGCTGGCGCTGTCCGCCGGAGAATTCGTGCGGATAGCGGCGCGCATGTTCCGGCTTGAGGCCCACCTGGGTCAGCAACTCCGCCACCCGCTCCTCGACGGCGCGGCGGCGCGACATGCCCGGCTTGGCGGCCGGCGCATAGTCGTGGACCAGCATCGGCTCGGCGACGCTGAAGCCGACGGTCATGCGCGGGTTCAGCGAGGCGAAGGGATCCTGGAAGATGTACTGGATCTTTTCCTTCAGCTTCGCCTGACCGTTGGAATCCAGCGTCGCGGTGTCGGTGCCGTCGAAGCGGATGGTGCCGGAGGTGGCGGACTGCAGCCCCATGATGGTGCGGCCGGTGGTCGACTTACCACAGCCGGATTCGCCGACCAGTGCCAGCGTCTCGCCCGGACGGACGGCGAAGCTGACCTTCTCCACCGCATGGACGCGAGCCTTCAGCGAGCCGAAGATGCCCTTGCGGACGTCGAAGCGGGTGGTGAGGTCGCGCACCTCCAGCAGCGGCGCGTCGGTGGCGCGCACGGTGTCCTGCACCGGTGGCGGGGCCGGCGGCGCGGCCTCCGCCTTGGCGTCATCGACCACCAGCAGCGGGAAGCGCACCGGCAAATCCTGGCCGCGCAGCGCGCCCAGCTTCGGCACCGCCGACAGCAGCGCCTTGGTGTAGGGGTGCTGCGGCGCCTGGAAGATGCGCTCGACCGTGCCCTCCTCCACCTTGCGGCCGCGCCACATCACGACGACGCGGTCGGCCACCTCCGCCACCACGCCCATGTCGTGGGTGATGAAGATGACGCCCATCCCCATCTCGTCCTGCAGCAGGCGGATCAGCCGCAGGATCTGGGCCTGGATGGTGACGTCCAGCGCCGTGGTCGGCTCGTCGGCGATCAGCAGCGACGGCTTGCAGGACAGCGCCATCGCGATCATCACGCGCTGGCGCATGCCGCCCGACAACTGGTGCGGGTGGCGGTCGAGCAGCCGGGCCGGTTCGGGAATGCGAACCTTCTCCAGCATGCGCAGAGCCTCCGCCCGCGCCGCCTTGCGGTCGAGACCCTGGTGCAGCATCACCGCCTCGGCGATCTGATCGCCGATGGTGAATACCGGGTTCAGCGACGTCATCGGCTCCTGGAAGACCATGGCGATGTCGTTGCCGCGCATGTCGGTCAGCGCTTCGGCCGGCGGGGATGCCAGATCGCGCTCGCGTCCGTCGCGGCCCTTGAAGCGGATGCGACCGCCGACGATGCGGCCGCCGGCATAATCGACCAGCCGCATCAGCGACAGCGAGGTCACCGACTTGCCGCTGCCGGACTCGCCGACGATGGCGACGGTCTCGCCCGGCGCCACGGTGAAGCTGACGTCGTCGACCACACGCACAGGACCATGCTCGCCGTCGAAGGCGACGCTCAGCCCCTCTACGGAAAGCAGAGCCGGTGCGGTGTCGACCGCTTTCACGGCAGCCGCAGCGCTCATCGTCCGAGCCTCTCGGCGAACAGCGCGAACAGGCGGCGCCACACCATGCCCGGCGCGCCGCTGCCGACCGGCTTGCCGTTCAGGCTGGTGACCGGGGTGATTTCCTTGGTGGTGCTGGCGATCCAGATCTCGTCGGCCGTCTCAAGCTCCGCCGCCGGGATGTCGCGCTCCTCCAGCCGCAGGCCGGCCTCGGCGGCCAGCCGCAGGATCACGGTGCGGGTGATGCCCTCAAGGATGCGGTTGTCGTTGATTGGGGTGGCGATGACGCCGTTCTTGACCACGAAGATGTTGGTGGCGGCGCCCTCGGTCACCATCCCGTCGCGCAGTTGCAGCGCATCGACCACGCCGGCGTCGGTCGCCGCCTGCTGCGCCAGCACGCTGCCCAGCAGCGCCACCGTCTTCAGGTCGCAGCGGCCCCAGCGGATGTCGGGGATGGTGATGGCGGCGACGCCCTGGTCGCGCCACGCCGCGGGCGGACGCTTCAGCGGGCTGGCCATGCCGAAGACCGACGGAGTGACGCCGGCCGGGAAGGCATGGCCGCGACTGGCGGCGGCGCCGCGGGTGATTTGCAGGTAGACGGTCAGATCGCCGTCGATGCCGGACTCCGCCGCCAGCCGTTCCATGATGTCCAGCCAGTCACCGGCCGACAGTGCGCAGTCGATGCGCAGTTCGGACAGGCCGCGCTGCAGGCGGGCGACATGCGCCTCCGGCTCGAACAGGTGGCCGTTGTAGGCGGCGGTCACCTCATAGAGGCCGTCGGCGAACAGGAAACCGCGGTCCAGCGGCGACACATGGACCTCGTCCAGCGGCAGGTAACGCCCGTTCCAATAGGAGATCGTCATCGCTTTTCGGCTTCTTTGTCGCGTGGAAGGGAAAGCCCGGCTCAATCCGTCGGCTGCTTGCTTTTCGGCACGACGTGGAGGTAGGGCAGGATGCGTTCGGCCATGTCGGCGGCCTGATGGACGCTGTCGGGACCGGAGCGCGACAGCGCGGTGCCAAGCGCGACGATCAGCGCCATCAGCCCGGTGGGGGAGCTGTGGCGCACGCCATGGTCGGCCCCGGCCAGCAGCGTGACGTCGGCCAGCGGCACGATCGGGCTGTCCGGCGCGTCGGTCAGCGCGATGGCCTTCGCCCCGTGCTCCCGGCACATCTGCAGATGCTCGATGGTCCGGCGCGAATAGCGCGGCGAGGTGATGGCGATCACCAGATCACCGGGCTTCATCGTCATCAGCCGGCGGATGGTGCGCTCGGTGCCCGCGAACTCGATGGCTTCGTGGACATTGTCGACATAGGGTTCCAGCACGTCGGCCAGGAACAGGGCGAGATAGGCGCTGTCGCCGAGGCCCAGAGCCACGACGCGGCCGGCCTCGCGGATCAGGCGGACGGCGGCTTCGCACTGCTCCGGCTGCAACAAATCCATGGTGCGGGAGATGTTGACGGCGTCGCTGGCCAGCGATTCCCGCATGATCTCGGCGTTCGAGGTGTCGCGCTGCACCGCGACGCGCAACTTCTCCACCGGCGCGAAGGTGGATTCGAAGGCGCGCAGCAGATCCTCGCGGAATTCCGGGAAGCCGTCATAGCCGAGGAAGCGGGCATAGCGGTTGACCGACGCGACGGAGACCTCCGCCGCCGCAGCCAGCTCGCCGATCTTCAGAGTCGCAGTGCGGAAGGGATAGGCCAGCGCCCACTCCCCCACCTTGGCGAGGGCGGCCGGAAGCTGCTGCTGGCAGTTCTGCATGCGGATCAGCAGCGATCCCGTCTGAATGGGCGACTCCATTCCCCCGAACCCCTTCGCAGCGTCAGCACGGCCTCTATGTCGATAGAGTTACAGGATCGGCATATTTCTGTAAATCCATTTTCACATAGCAGCGTATGCGGTGGGCGTGGGTCCGGGTGAGGGGCATTTCCGCAATGTTGGGGACGCAGCCAGCCCTCTACCGCGAACGGTCGCGAAGAAGCTGGTCGGACTGGTTCAGCCACTCCTCCAGCTTCTGCGGCCGGCCGGTGCGGATCGGCGGCGAAGCGGGGTCGGGCTCCACGGCCGACGGGATCGCGGCCGATTGCGGCGGGCGGTCCAGCGGCGCGCCGGCGCCGACAGTGCCGTGGGCGTCGATCCGCGCCCGATAGCGGCGGCCGTCCGCGGTGACGAACTCGCCCTGCCCGGTCGGCCGGTTGCGGTTGAACTGGCCGATATACTTGTTTCCGCTGGGGAAAGTGAGCGTGCCGAAGCCGGTCCGGCGGTCGTCCTTCCACTCCCCCTCATAGATGCGCCCGTCGGGCCAGACATGGGTCGCCTGCCCTGAGACCAGACCGTCGCGGAAATTCCCGTCGAGGCGGCGTCCGTCGCGCCAAGTGACGAGTGCCTTTCCTTCCAGCCGCCCGTCGACCAGCGTGCCCTCTACCTGTCCGTCATAGCGGCCATCGTAGGACCAGCTCAGCACGCCGGGACCATTCCCCCAGCCGTCCGGGCAGGCTCCGGACCAGCGGCTGGTCTTGCGCCGGTCGGGATACTGGTCCCACACCTGACAGTTGCCGCCCTGAACCGTCACCGCCCGTTCCGCCAGGGCGGAGGCCGGCAGAATTGCCGACAGGACGGCAGCGAGACAGGGCGGCAGAAGGGCGGCACGGGCGGGCATGGACGCCACCTTTCGCGCGGGAGGTTGGGGCTGCACCCTCCAACCGCCCCGCCCGGATTCGGTTCCGGCCCCGCCATTTCACACGCCGCCACGCCCTTCCTTATCGTTTGTTAACGATGTTTGTCGCAATCATCGCGCATTGTCTGAATCGCGCATCATGAAGGGTAGCAATGGCTCAGAAGGTTCGTGAGGACTACCGGACCCTCACCGGCCCGGAAAAGGCCGCCATCATGATGCTGGCGCTGGGCGAGGAGCATTCGTCCAAGCTGTTCTCGCTGATGGACGACGAGGAGATCAAGGAACTGTCCCAGGTGATGGCGAACCTGGGCACGGTGTCGGCCAACCTGATCGAGCGCCTGTTCGTCGAGTTCGCCGAACAGATGTCGTCGAGCGGCACCGTGGTCGGCTCCCTCGATTCGACCGAGCGGCTGCTGCTGAAGACCCTGCCGAAGGACAAGGTCGACCAGATCATGGAGGATATCCGTGGTCCGGCCGGCCGCACCATGTGGGACAAGCTGACCAACGTGAACGAGTCGGTGCTGTCCAACTATCTGAAGAACGAGTATCCGCAGACCGTCGCCGTCGTCCTGTCGAAGATCCGCTCCGACCATGCCGGCCGCGTCCTGGCGCAGCTGCCGGAAAGCTTCGCCATGGAAGTCATCATGCGCATGCTGCGCATGGAGGCGGTGCAGAAGGAGGTTCTGGACGACGTCGAGCGCACGCTGCGCACGGAGTTCATGACCAACCTCGCCCGCACCAGCCGCCGCGACAGCCATGAGATGCTGGCGGAGATCTTCAACGGCCTGGACCGCACCACCGAGCACCGCTTCATGGCTGCCCTGGAGGAACGCAACCGCGACAGCGCCGAGCGCATCAAGTCGCTGATGTTCACCTTCGAGGATCTGTCGAAGCTCGACCCCACCGGCGTCCAGACGATGCTGCGCACGGTCGATAAGCAGAAGCTCGGCACCGCGCTGAAGGGCGCCTCGGAGTCGCTGAAGGATCTGTTCTTCTCCAACATGTCCGAGCGTGCGGCGAAGATCCTGCGCGAGGACATGGCCGCCATGGGTCCGGTGCGCGTCCGCGACGTGGACGAGGCGCAGATGTACATGGTCCAGTTGGCGAAGGACCTTGC
>NZ_LGQY01000057.1:0-48771 GCF_003116065.1 Azospirillum sp. TSO5
AGCACCGGGCTGAAGCTGTGTGGGCCGGGCGAATGGCTGATCGAGAAGCATGGTACCAAGAAGCGGCGCTCCTGGCACGCCTTGCACATCGGCATGGACGCGGGCAGCGGCCGGATTGTCGCCGCCACGCTGACCGACCGCGGCGTCGATGACGCCTCGCAAGTCGGCCCCTTGCTCGATCAGATCGCCAGACCGGTGGCCTCGCTGACCGGGGACGGCGCGTATGACCGGAGCGGCGTCTACGCGGCCGTGCACGAGCGCCATCCCGAGGCGGCCGTGGTGGCACCACCGCGCAGCGATGCCGTGCTCGGCGACACCGCCCAGACCGTGCCCAGCCAGCGTGACCGCCACATCCAGATAATCGCGCAGCAGGGCCGAATGGCGTGGCAGTGGGCTAGCGGCTACAACAAGCGGGCGGGCGTGGAAAGCCAAATGGCGCGCTGGAAGGGTGTCCTTGGCGAGGCGCTGCGCTTCCACTGTGACGCGGCGCAGGCCACCGAGGTGGCCATCGGCGTCGCGGTCCTCAACCGCATGCTCGACCTTGGACGCCCGAACTCGGTCCGCGTCGTCTGATTATCAACGGGGCTCGGGCAATCTCTTGCTCAGCTCACCTCGCTGCAACACGCCGGTTCTTGCTCGACTTGGCCGTTCGTGTGGCCGGTGGTCGCGTCGGTGATGGTTGTGAGGTGACGCTCGACGAGCTTTCGGCGCTTGTCGAAGACCGGCCGGACCTTGCCGCGGCCCTTACGACGCGTGTGCCTGAGCAGCATCACCAGCATATCGCGCTCTCCCGCCGCTTGCGCGACGCCAGTCAGCTTCATCAGGCTGAGGGCGCTGCCGAACTGGCCCCGCATCTCGAAGAAATCCGGATCGGAGCCGCTTTCGACAGGCTCGACTGGGCAGCGGGGTTCGGGTCATTCACCGGGCTGGGGGGCGAAAAGCTGAACGCCTTCCGCACGCGCATCGCCGAGGATGTCGGAGATGACGCGGCCGATGCGATCATGGCCGGCTTCCGGACCATTCTGACCCGTGACGATCTGCCGAGCCCGCCCGAGCTTGCCGACACGACCGTGACAGATCGCCATCACTTTGCGGTACTCCCGCTCCTGGTCGGCATGGAGATGTGGGCGGCGGAGGGAAAAGAAGCCGTTCTGGGTCTGTCGGATCGCACCTTGGAAGCGGCTCTGTGCGGTGCCGTGATCGAGGATCAGACCTCTGACCCGTGGATGCAGTGGATTCTGGCCGAGCGCGCCGAGTTGGCTTCGCGAACTCTCGAGGCGTTCTGGCGCGTCTGCCTCGAGCGGAGTTTGCAGTGTCCCCCTGGGCTGTTCGGACTGAAGGGGCAGGAGACCCTTGGACATGTCGCCGGCGGCATGGCGATCACCTTGCTGTGGGATTTCCCGAGAGCGCCGATCCGGGCGGTGGACGGCTTGATGAACGCCGCCCTGTGGCATGGCGACCGCGAAGCCCTGCTGGACCTCGCTGCTCACCGGCTTGCCGGCGACGATCCGGGCGACGAGCGGCTCCTGCTGTGGAGCGCCCTGGCCTTCCATCTCGCACCGGACCGCTTCGCCGCCGATTTCGAAGACCGGCTGTCCCGGTGGGAGGACATGAGCTGGGACGTCATCGCCCCTATCCTGCTGTTGGCCCTGGGTGGCCGCGCCGAGGGGTGGAGCTTTTCCACCCGGCAGGCCATGGTGCTGATCCGGTCGCTGGCCCCACGTTTCGAGGACGCTGCGGACAGCGTCGAGAACGGGCGCCGGGTTCGCGGAGTGTCCGAGTTCGCACGCCTCATCCGCGCCTGCATCGACCATCTCGCCGCCGATCCCTCAACGGACGCGGCCGATGTCCTTGCTGCTTGGCGCGACGATCCCCGGCAGCCCTCCTGGCATGACGCTTTCGCCCATGCCGCGGCACGGCAGCTGCGGGTCCGCCGCGAAGCCTTGTTCCAACACGCCGGCGTCGCGCAGGTGGTGGCGGCGCTCGACGGCGGGGCGCCGGCCAACGCGGCGGACTTGCAGGCGCTCATCGTCCAGCATCTGGAGGACATCGCCGGGGAAATCCGCACCGGCTCCGGCGACGGCTGGAAGATCTTTTGGAACACCGAGGTGGAGAAGCATGTCAGACCCAAGGCGGAGAACATCTGCCGCAACGCCCTGCTCGGCCTGCTGAAACCCCGCCTCCTCCGCCACGGCGCGGTGGCGAAACCGGAGGGCCACTACGCCGGGAGCAAGCGCGCCGACATCGACGTGACCGCCGGCACCCTCGTGCTGCCCATCGAGATCAAACTGCAGATGCACGATGCGCTGTGGACGGCGGCGGAAGGGCAGTTGCAGCGGCTCTACACGGCCGATCCGCTGGCGGGCGGACGTGGCGTCTATCTTGTGTTCTGGTTCGGCCCCACGGTCGACCTCACGTCTTCGCGCGACGGCTCAGCGCCACCGGCATCGGCGGGGGAGTTGAAGACGGCGCTCGTGAACCGGCTGACAGCCAGTGCGCGCGAGTTGCTGTCGGTGGTGGTGATCGACGCGGCGCCGCCGACCAGTGACAGCGGACGGAAGGACTGCCACCCGAAGCCCAGAACCAGCCGTTCCCGGCGCACACGGGCGAGTTCGGCGATGCGCCTATCGACGGGAGGCTCGGACCCGGCGTGAAGGTTTTCGAGGACGACAGCCGATTCTTGAAGTTTTTTGCAGGATCGTGAAGATTTCCGCAGGCGGCCGGCCGGCCGCGAAGCCTTTTGCGATCCCAGGACTCCAACATGGCAGACAACTTGCGCGAAGGCGAGCGCTACACCGGCCTCATGGGTCTCGTCGCCCGCTTCGACCTGCCGGTGCCCAAGCCGAGCGTCATCTCCATCGTCGGCAGCGGCCAGCGGCGGCAGGTCGTCGAGGCGCACCGCACCATCGAGCGCTATCTGGCGTCCTACGATTACGGCGATACGCCGGAGATGGACCTGAAGTTCGCCCTCCGCTACGAGCCGGGCACTTTTGCACCAACGTCCCTCACCATATCCTCCCTGAGGAGCATGATAGTATACGCGGTGTCCACGCATTCGGCCCTCCATCAATCCTGTGCCGTTTATGCGCTGCCCCGGCCCCAACCACATTTGGGAGTGTCACCTACTGCGCTGACGCCGCTTGCGACCGAGGAGTCAGCTGCGGATAATGCGCCACCTTCTGTCATTGCAGGTCGCCCGTTCCAACCACATCTGGACACGTGCGAGGAGACATAGCGCGTGTTTGCCCCCTCCGACCTTCGCCGCTTTGTCGATGCTGGCTCGCTTGAACGGGGGCGGCAATATTGGGCAGATGGCCGCGTTCAGACCATTGAGGTGCAGCAGCGGCGGGGAGATAGCTGGAGCGTGTTGTCGACTGTCAGGGGCTCGGGTCGCGCGCTTTACGCCCAGGACATAACGGTGAAGATCGTCAATGGCGCGCTGCGGCAGGTTGAAGGCGAGTGCGACTGTCCGGTGGGGTACAATTGCAAGCATGTCGCCGCAGCGCTGCTGGCCTGGATAGAACGCGCCGCCAGCACCTCCGCGACCGGCCGGCGGTCTGAACAGCCATTCTCCGGTCTGTCCAGCCCATCATTGCCGGCACCGGCGACGGCTGCCAATCGAGAACAGATGGCTCCCGCGGAACCCGGCCTCTCCTTTCCGGTGAGGGACCTGCTGGCGCGGCTCAATGCGGCGGCGCTCCGTGAAACCGCAGAGCAGTATGCCGACACCGTCCGCAAGCGGCTGCTCTATGTCCTGTGCTTGGATGACACCCCCTCCGGCGAGCGGACGCTGTTGCTCCGTGTCATCTCCGCCACCCTGCGCAAAGACGGCCAGTTCGCCAACGACGACAAGGCGTATGACGCCTATCAGTTTGGTACCCTGAGTTCGGCGAAGTTCGTCACCCCGGCCGATCACGCGCTGCTGAATGCCGTGTCGCGCAACGCACAGGCCGGTTCGTACGGCTTCCTGCTGCCGGCCGATATGGCACCCTGGTTGATCGAGCGCATGCTGCGCACCGGCCGGCTGTATTGGCGGGACTTCCGCACCGGCAGTCCGCTGCACTCAGGCCCGCCGCTGATCGGGACGCCACGTTGGGAGGCCGATGGCGCCGGCCGTCAACGTTTCACCATCGCGCTTCAGCCGCACTCCACCGACATGGCGCCAGCGATCGTGCTGCCGACGGTGCCGCTGCTCTATGTCGATCCCACAAACGCCACCTGCGGCCCTGTCGACGCCACAACGGTGTCCCCGCAGATCGCCGTCACCCTGCTGACGGCCCCGCCGCTGCCGCCGGGCGAGGTGGCCGCCTTCCGGGCCGAGGCGGAACGGCTCGGCGACCGGCTGCCGGTGCTGCCGGACGCCCCGACACGGACCGAACACCGCCGTATTGTGCCGCGGCCGGTCTTGCGGCTGGGCGTGGCCCGACTGGCGGGAATGTCTTCCTTGTACCCGTCAGCCTATGGGATGACGGAAATGCCCGAACTCCCGGTCGCCGACCTGCACTTCGACTATGCCGGCACCCGCCTGCATTGGAAACGGCGAGGGCCGCCGCTGCAATGGATGGAGGACGGTGTCCTCGTCACCGCCGAACCTCAGCCAAAAGAGGAGAGGAAGGCGATCAAGCGGCTGGAGGAGGCTGGCCTCGCCGTCCCGCCACTGCCGCTCAGCGTCGGTGGCGTCTCGCCGGTCCGTGAGGAGCTGTTCGCCGCCCCCGGCGACGACCTTGATGTGCGCTCGATCTGGTTGAACTTCTGCCATTCAGGGCTCCCCGGACTGCGGGCCTCCGGCTGGAGCGTCGAGATCGCTCCCGATTTCCCCTTCGAGGTTCTGGAGGCGCCGAAGGATTGGGCCTTCGAGGTCGAGGACGGCTCCGGGATCGACTGGTTCGGCCTGTCGCTCGGCGTCGACATTGGCGGTGAGCGCATCGACCTGCTGCCGGTGCTGCGCGAGGTCATCGATGCGCTCGCCCGGATTGGTCCGGACCTGCTCGACGACGGCATGTTTGAGGATGACTTCTTCGTCGATGAGGAGAACACCGCCGGTAGGGCAGGCAGGCTGTCGCCGGGACTGGAGGCAGTGCTGGAGCAGCTGGCGCCTTCCGGAACAATGTTCGTGCGGATCGGCTCCACCCGCTACCTCCCGCTGGAGGTGGAGCGGGTGGCGCCGATGATCGGCGTGCTGATGGAACTGTTCGGCCTTCAGCCGGGCGGTGGGCAACTGCGGATCGGCCGCTCCCATCTGGGCGACCTCTCGGCGCTGGAAGAAGCCGCATCGGCTGCCGGCATCCCACTGCTCGGCGCTGATGCCGTGCGTAGCATGGCCAAGGCCCTGCGCAAGGCGGGAGGCGTTCCGGCGGTGGCCCCGCCGCAGGGGCTGCGCGCCACCTTGCGCCCTTACCAGCAGATTGGGCTTGATTGGTTGCAGTTTCTGAGCACCCACGGCTTCGGCGGCATCCTGGCCGACGACATGGGGCTGGGGAAGACCGTGCAGGCGCTGGCCCACCTGCTGGCAGAAAAGGAGGCCGGCCGGCTTGACCGCCCGAGCCTGCTGATCGCCCCGACCAGCGTGCTTGGCAACTGGCGGGCGGAGGTGCAGCGTTTCTCTCCCGGCCTGCGCACGCTGGTTCTGCATGGTCCCCGGCGCAAGGCGGCGCAGGGTTCGCTGGCCGAGTTCGATCTGGTGGTGACCTCCTATGCGCTGCTGCCGCGCGATCGCGACGTCCTGACGGCCCAAGCTTGGCATCTGGCGATCTTCGACGAAGCACAGTGTCTCAAGAACCCCACCGGCCAAGCAAGCAAGGCGGCACAAGCTCTGCAGGCGCGCCAGCGCCTGTGTCTGACCGGCACCCCGGTGGAGAACACATTGGACGAGCTGTGGGCGCTGTTCGCGGTCAGCGTGCCGTCGCTGTTCGGTGACCGCACCGGCTACCGCCGCACCTTCCGCACCCCCATCGAAAAGCATAGCGACGCCGAGCGCCAACGCGTGCTGGCTCGCCGCGTTCGCCCCTTCCTGTTGCGTCGCACGAAAGAGGAAGTCGCGACGGAGCTGCCGCCCAAGACGGAGATTATGGAGGCGGTGGAGCCCGACAGCGGCCAGCGCGACCTCTACGAGACCATCCGCCTGACGATGGATCAGCGCGTGCGCGACGAGGTGGCGCGCAGGGGGCTGGCGCGCAGCCGCATCACCATCCTAGATGCGCTGTTGAAACTGCGGCAGGTCTGCTGCGATCCGCGGCTGGTGAAACTGGAGAGTGCGCGCAAGCGGGCGGCCAAGGGAGCTGCGTCGGCCAAGTTGGTCCGACTGCTGGAGATGCTGCCGGAGCTGCTTGCCGATGGCCGGCGTATCCTGCTGTTCTCGCAGTTCACCTCAATGTTCGACCTGATCCGGCCGGAACTCGACCGGCTCGCCATCCCTTTCGTTGAACTGACCGGCGACACCAGGGACCGTGAGACGCCGGTCAGGCGGTTCCAGGCAGGCGAGGTGCCGCTGTTCCTCATCAGCCTGAAGGCAGGCGGCACCGGGCTGAACCTAACCGCCGCCGACACGGTGATCCACTATGACCCGTGGTGGAACCCGGCGGTCGAAGACCAAGCGACCGACCGTGCCCACCGCATCGGCCAGGACAAGCCGGTCTTCGTCTACAAGCTGGTCACCAGTGGCACGGTGGAAGAGCGCATGGTGCAGCTTCAAGAGCGCAAGCGCCGGCTGTGCGACGCGGTCTACGAGCAGGGGCAGACGGCGGAGGATCTGCTCACCGCAGACGACCTTGATTTCCTGCTGGCTCCCATCGATGGGTGACATCGGCCGGGCGGATGAGGCTCTCACCAGACCACGCTCCGGTTTGACCGTCCCCTCTCAGCCCAGTTTGATGTTATTGTTCTCAGTGGGAGGGGGCATAACAGCAATGGCAGAGAGCAGCTGACGTCCTTTTGTGCCCATGCCGCACGTCAATCCGCTTCCCCTGAGGAGGATCGCGAGCCGCTCTCCGGCGTGGTCGAGCGCGTAATGATCCGGGCGCGGGCGGACATCTCTTACGCTCTGCTGGACGCGGTATCCGATAGACACCGCGGCCTGCCCGAAGACGACGACCTTGGACTGACGGCACCGTGCTGCAACACGGTGGTCTCCTTCATCCGCTCTGCTCGCCGCAGGCTTCCATGGCGCAGGAAGAGAAAGTCCAAGGTGGGTGGGCTCTTGTTCTCTGATGCTGGGCGGTCGCAGCACGCTCCGTGGAGCGTTCGACATAGCCACTATCGAAACGCGGATAGGGGTCCGTCCTACCCCTCGCGGCTGCCGGGCGCTTCGATCAGGACGCGTTGCGCAACCACAGTGTCAGGATGCCTCTGCATCGCCGCAGCATCCACCATGCTCCAGCAGTCAAGCCCCTCCAGCCTGATGACACAGGCGATCGCCGCCGCGCGGGTCAGGAATTCACGGGGCAGCCGCTGCCCGGTGGGCAGATGCGTCACCACCCACACCATCACGTCATCTGCTGCCGCACGTTGGTCAATGCCGAAGGCGCCGCACACCTCGCCTTCAAGCGCAATGGTGATCACGGCCCCGGTGCCACCATGCTCAGCCGCGACCGCCTCAAAGGTTGCTGGCGTCCAATCCTTCCTGTCGAGCAAGGTGGCATTCCGCCCCGTCGTTTCGAACACCGAACTGTTGTCGTGCCCCGTGTCGATCGGCCCGATGCTGGCACTCGTCTGCTTCGAGCCGGCATCCTCCCGTTTATGCCCGCGGACCTGCAATGGAGGCTCTGATCGCCATTGCATGATTGCTCGGACGGCCGCTAAGGCATCCTCGTTGCGCTGAAGCGGAAAATGCCGGCGCAGCTCGGCCACGGCAGCCCACTCACCGCCGGCCTCGAACACCTGACGGATGGCAGCCCGCTCCTCCTCACTCACCACGAACATGCGCTCATCCTTGCCGCATGGGGGCATTCACCGTCAGAACAGGCTGTATCATGCGAGAAGCCCAGGGCCAGAACCACCTTGTGACGCGTTGTCTTGATCTGCCGCTTGGACAAGGCCGAGCTCTTCAAGCAGATGGCAATACTCGCCCGGAGGAAGGGCGCGCTGATCCTTAGCTATCTGCCGCAGAGCAGCAAGACCGGCCGTGGTGAACCGGGCCCGCAGCCAATGGGCCCCGTCATCCCGCAGCTCCAGCAGACCGCGATCAAGCATCCCTTGAATGACAGCCCCAGGCTTTGGTTTGCCCTTGTTCGGACCGGTCGCCCACCGCTTCACCAGGATGCCGGCGTCCAGCCGCGGCGCTTGGCCGAAGCGGACCATGAACTCGTTGCGGATCAGGGCTCGCTCCTGTGCGCTTAGGACGCTGTCGGTCATGGCATCATCTCCCTTAGTCCTGCCCTCGTGACACGCGGAACCAGTGCTCGGCGTACTGACGGCAGAGTTCGGCCTCCACGCTGTCACCGCTGCGCTCGGCATCGGTTGCTCGAGCAAGCCATTGAGTCTGCTTTTGAAGGGCTGTGCCGTCGACGCGCGCCGGCGCTGGGCGAACACCGGCTGGGCCTGCGCCAGAAGTCCGCGCCTTGCTGAAGCTCGGTCGCGGTGGATGGCCGCCTCGGGGGGTGGGGGGTGCCATACAACCTTTCGGGTTTGTTCGAGAATGGGATGAACGCTTCAAGGGGGGCCTGAGAGCAAACCTTTGTCATCGTGGATTGACCATCTTACGCTTCGCGGCAGACACCAGCGTCGATGCAGGCCGCCAACACAATATCTGTCAGCGGCTGATGAAGCTCCACGGGGAAGGTGATGGTTGGGCTCCACTGCCCGTCGGTGTCCCGATGGAGCGGTGAGGTAACGGACGTCGCGTGATTGCCATCCATGATTTCCCGCGAGACGTGAAGCCCGCGGACCTTGAACTCGATGCCGTGAATGGCAATAGTAACATCGACCAACGCCAGAAGCTTTCCACCAACAGGTGCCTTTCGGACTGCGATGACTTCAGCAGTGACGGTTTCAGTCTCGCTCATCATAGTCTCAGAATGCTGTCGACAAGCCAGTTTTGCGGAAGAGTAGCGTTTCGGTCAACGCTTTCATTTTCAATGTGTGAGTAGGACTAACCTGCCTGAACTCCGCCGACTGTTGGTCAACTCATCCACACTGCAGAGGTGGGGCAAGCGCTGCAGTGCATCACCCCTAACTGGGCCGTTTGGTTAACGCGGTCGATCTGCGGGAACGGGATGCCTCTGTCCGTACATTGAGAGGATGGTTCCTCAAAAAGCCGGCGTGGCTTGGAAACCTTACGGTGTGAGCCGCCCGTCACAGCATGACGGGCGGCATTTTCTAAACCACGGTTTAGACTTTCACGATAGCTCGCGTCCGAGCAATGCCTGCAGTTCGGCCAGCCTCTTACGATCACGTTCCATGCGGGTCAGGAGCTGAGCGAGTTCCCTGCGTGCGGCCGCTCGCTCGTCGACCTCGCCACCGCCCTTACGAAGCCTTCTCTTAAATTCGGCAATCTCACGGCGCGTCACGTTGGGTCGGACGAGTCCCTCCTCCAGCGCCTTCGGGCGCTCGTCATCCTTCAATGTGACCAGCGCGTGAGCAACCGACCAGTTGGGCGGGAGGACAGTCTCCGGATAGATGCCATCATCGACAGCCCTCGCGATCGCCATAAGCCGCTCGGCAATATCGATCGAAAAGGGGAGGCGCTGCTGAGCCAACTCCATGAACTCGCCATGGACGAGGGTCGCCTTCGCTTGGTTGATGCGTCGCCCAACTTGGACGAAGGTGCGGCTAGCCTCCCCCCACAGCCGGCCAACCTCATAAGCATATTCGTCTACTGTGCTCAGGGTCGCGTAATCGGCCTCGATCACGTCAGACGCCGGCATCCGGGTAGCCGGCAGTGTCTTGGCAAGAGGTTGCAGAACGGTTTGAACATCCGTCGCTGAAATCGCCTGCAGTTTGTTCCGGCGGCCGCGCGGCTTTGACACAGTCGTGGCGCCAATCTCCGGATTTGGTGCATTTGATTCCCGGTCAACCATGAGCTTCCTCCAGCTTCCGGGTGATCTCTACAGCCATGGCCTCCACGTCGGCGCGAATATGTTGGTCAGCCAGGGGCGAAGCGCCTGCGAAGGAAGACTGACTATAGGCGGTGCGCGATGGAAGATCGGCACCGAGCGCTGACAGGCCGAGGGATTCGAGTTGGCTGCGGCTGTGTTCCGTCACCACGGCGCGACGATTAACTTGTGTCAGGACAGCGAAGTGAGGCGTTCGGAAGTCTGGGATCCGGCGGCGCATCATCTGTTCGGCGTTCTTGACGAATTGCTGCGTCCGGATCGCTTCCATAATGTCCTTGAAGTCTGGCCGTGTGGGAATTAGCACTAGGTCAGCCACACCGGCAGCGTAGACAAGCGCCTGCCCCTGGCTGCCGGCGACATCGATAATGACAACGTCGAACGCTTCGCTGGCTGACTCTGCTTCCTGCACCACATCGTCGTCGCCAACGACCGCACAGGGGAAGGGCTGTCCAGCCCGGCCGAGCCACTGGGAAAGGTTTTTGTTGGGATCTGCGTCTATACACTTCACCGAAACGCCGGCGTCGTGCCAGTAGCTGGCAAGGCACATCGCGAGCGTAGTCTTGCCTGGGCCTCCCTTTGTGGAGGCCGAGACGATGATGCTCATTGGGGTCTCCGTCGGCGCAAGCAATAAAGCTGGCCGGAGAATAGCAGTGACCGTGTAAAGTGCGCACGCTTTCTGGCTGCAGACTGGCACCTAACGGTGTGGCGTGGCGAAAAGGCCGCAGCCGGCCTACAAAATCCCAAGCCTGTCGCGAGACTTAGCGATTGGCGGTGCGCTTGGGTACAAGGTGATGCTGGTAGATTCCACCTGCACTTTGGCATCTGGGTAGGCTGCCAATGCCATGCGAAGCGCCTCAGTGAAGGCTGGCTTGAAATTGCGCATCGCGTTGAACCCAGCACCGAACTGAGCCATTAGCGCCGGCCAAGAAACCGGTGTAGGTTTGCTGAGACTGTGAAGGCGGTAGGCGAGCCAGACATAGATGTCGATCGCCATGGACTTGTTGCCGATCTCTCGGAGCGCCGTTTCGCTCACTGGTACGGGATGGTCGATCAAGGAGCGGTAGAAGGCGTCGTTTAGGGTTACCTTGTCTTGCCACAGGGTCGGCTGGTTGTCATCGTTCAGCATACCGGCCAAGTCGAAGTATTCTTCGACAAACGCACCCTTGGCGACCCGGTCTGCGTGGCCGTGATCCGTAAAGAAGGTCAAGCGGCATGCGGAGATGCGACGAGCCTGCTCGGTAACCATCTTATAGGTGGCTCCGCCGATGGATGCCATTCCCATGTTCTTCATCCAGCCCTTGAGAGATCCGCCGAGTTCAACTTCGCGGCATCGAGTGCGGACGGCCTGGGTTTGAAGGTAGATGAGGATCATTCGGGCTTTTGAACCGTATGGGATACCTACTACATTGCCTTGACGGTCACGGCCTGATTCGACCATCAAGGTAATTCGATGACCCTCACGGCGCCAGAAAGGCTCTATAATGTCTTTGTGAGGTAGCGAAGTCAGAGCAAAACCGGCATGACAAATGCCGAGGGTCTCGCTTTCTTCTGCCAGAACAGCAGCGGCAATCTCCAACTGACGCCGCTCGGCTTTGTCGACGACAAGCTCACGAGCGGCATCAAGGCCATGATCGATCAGCAGCTTATGAATGTTCCTCATGTGGCCTATTTCCTCATTGAGCTGAGAAATCGTCAACGGTGGAATCTACCAGCGCAGGCTATTTGGAGCTATTTGGTTCAACCTATTTGCTTGTCTGGCAGATTCCACTGAGCGACTCGGCTGCCTGCTGGTAAATTCCACCCGACTGGCTTCCAGACTCCACTGAACAACTTTTTCCGCCTGCCGGAGCGATAGATGTCCAGTGGAATCTACCAGAGTGATTGGCCGAATCGGGGACTTTTGAGTGGTGGAATTTACCAGCGTACGCGACTCGGAGGTTGGCTCTTGTACCTAACAGGACGCGGAAAAAGGCTTTGCCTGGGCGGGCGGTCGTGATTCTCTCCGGTCGTTAAGAATGCGACCGGCGAGGAGACGATGCGGGGCTCGGACGAACGCAGCGAGGGTCTTTTCAGCTACGTAAGCTGCGAGGCGCGGGTTCCGGCCGATCATCCGTTGCGGCCGATCCGGGCCATCGTGGACGAGGCGCTGGAGGTGATGTCGCCGGTGTTCGAGGGGCTGTACTCCAAGATCGGGCGGCCATCGATCCCGCCGGAGAAGCTGCTGCGGGCTTTGCTGCTCCAGGCTTTCTACTCGGTGCGCTCGGAACGCCAACTGATGGAACAGCTTGACTACAACCTGCTGTTCCGCTGGTTCGTCGGCTTGTCGATGGACGCCCCGGTGTGGGACGTGACGGTGTTCACCAAGAACCGGGAGCGCCTGCTGGCCGGTGACGTGGCGGCCAAGTTCCTGGCCACCGTGCTGGGCCAGCCAAAGGTCAAGGCGCTGCTGTCGGACGAGCACTTCTCGGTTGACGGCACGCTGATCGAAGCCTGGGCGTCGGTGAAGAGTTTCCGGCCCAAGGACGGCAGCGGCGAGCCGCCGGGGCCGGGGCGCAACGGCGACCGCGACTTCCATGGTGAGAAGCGGTCCAACGAGACCCATGCCTCGACCAGCGATCCCGAGGCGCGGCTGTACCGCAAGGGCAACGGGCAGCCGGCGAAGCTGGCCTTCATGGGCCACGCCCTGATGGAGAACCGGAACGCCCTGGTGGTGAATGTCCGGCTCACCGCGGCCACTGGCCTGGCTGAACGCGAGGCGGCGGTTTCCATGGTTGAGGCCATTCCCGGCCGCCACCGCATCACGGTGGGCGCCGACAAGGCTTACGACACCAAGGATTTCGTGGCGAACATGCGCGAGTTGGGCGCCGCTGCGCATGTCGCCCGGAACACGAGCAACCGCCGCTCGGCGATCGACGGTCGGACCACCCGCCACCCCGGCTACGCCGTCAGCCTAAGAATCCGCAAACGGATCGAGGAGGTGTTCGGCTGGATCAAGGGAGCCGGCTTGCGCAAAACGCGGCATCGCGGCACGGCCCGTGTCGGGTGGATGTTCACGCTGACCGCCACCGCCTACAACCTGATCCGCCTGCCCAAGCTGCTGGCGGCGGCATAATCACGCCCGGAGTCCGCCCGAACGGCGGCTCTGGGCGTCTCGGAGCGCGAAAAAGGCGCTCTATTCCGACAAAAACGGGCTTCGGAAACGCCATTTCCAAGCCTCAGCGGAGGCAAAAAACCGAAATATGTTCGTTTTTCCGCGTCCTGCTAAGCCGGCGGTGGATTCTACCAGCAGAACGGCAACGGCAATGTCAGTGGAATCTACCAGCTTCGGTTCACTTGTCCGGGCGCATGGGTGGAATCTACCAGCAAGGCTGTGGGTCGCACTGTTGGGCTTACCGTAGCCAGGGCTGCATGACCATGTCCTTGCTGACCATGATGTTGAAACGGTAGCCAGGACGGATTTCCAGCGTCGGAGCGACGTTCAGGCCTTTGCGGGCGTACTCCGCACCGAGTTGGCCCATCTGCTGGCCGAGGCTGCCGGCGATGATCTGCTGCGCGTCGTAACCGCCGCGGGTGTCGCCGCGCTGCTGCGGCTGGGAGAGCTGGACGCCGGCCGAGAAGATCGATAGCAGCAGGGCGTTGCCGAAGGTCCGGACATAGTGGTTGTTCACCTGATCGGAGAAGCCGGCATAGCCACCCTGATCGGCGCCGGGCATGCTGCCGAGATCCAGCGACGAGGCGTCGGGATAGATGATCCGGTTCCAGGCGATCAGCACCCGCTCCTGCCCCATCTCCACCCCGTTGTCGTAGCTGCCGATCAGCATGGAATCCTTGGGGATCAGCAGGTATTGCCCGGTGGCGGTGTCGTAGACGTTCTCGCGCACCCGCGCCTTGATGATGCCCGGCAGGTCCGAGTTGATGCCGCTTTCCATGACACCAGGGATGATGGCGCCGGCCTTCACCTCATAGGGCGACAGTGCCGCCTCGCGGGTGCCGGCGAGATAATGCGAGCCACGCGCCGGCTGCTGATTGAGAAAGTTGTGCTTGGCATCCGGGCCGGTGCCCTGGCCCCCGCGCCCTTGGCCGCTGCCATAGCAGCCGGCACCGCCACCAGTGCCACCGGCGGCGCCCAGGCCGCCGCTCGTGCCTGAGCTGCCGAATCCGTTGGCGAATTGGGCAAGTGCTTGCGAGTTGGTGCTGGGGCCGCCCGGACTGGCCGCGGCCGGCTGCTGCATCTGCCCGGGCTGGGTGCGGTTGCCGGGAACGGTGGTCGGCGCTTCCAGAGCCGCCTTGAGGGCTGCCCGGCGTTGCTCCTCGATCCGCCGCACCTCGGCGTCATACTGCTGCCATGCCCGCATCCGGGCATCGTCCTCCGGCGTCCGCCCGCCGTAGGCGCCGGAGGGCCGCCCCATCGGATCCGATGGGGCCCCCGGCATGGTGGCGGGAGTGATCGGTGGCGCCGCCGGGGTGGTCGGGGTCGGAGTTGCCCGCCGCGCTTCGATGATGCCGGCATTCTGCGCCGCGCCGAACAGCGGCTTGGCGTCCACCGGCTCCGGCGCCGCCACCACCTCGCTGTTGCCGGCGCCGGCCGCCCGGCGCTTGGCTCGCTCATTCATCGTGTAGGCGATGGCGATGGCCACGAGGGCGGAAATGCCAATCAGGATGTAAATCGGCACCCGGGTCAGGCGCCGGCCACCGGTCTGGCGCAGGATCGGACCAGCGAGGAAGTCGGGCGAGCGGTCGGGGCCATCAGCCGGTTGTTGCGTCTGATCGGTCATTCTGCGGCGTCCTCCCGCACGGTGAAGGGGGAGCCGGCCTGGAGGGTGCCGGCACTGTTGCGCAGCCACAGGCGCGAGGCCGTGGTCCGGTCGACCTGGAGACGCACGAGCACCCCGGCATCGAGCGGCGTCACCAGATAGCGCAAGGGGTGGGCGCCTGGTGCTTTTTGACCGGCGTCCGCCACCCCGAAGCCGATCCGCCGCAACTCGCCGCGCAGGACCGGCGTCAGGCTGTCGCTGGCCAGCTCGCCGGCCGGCGCATCAAGCGCCATGGTGGTGGCCGCCGCCGGCAGGCGCTCCGCCACGAAGCGGGCGATGTCGGCCGCCAGCACCGGGGCGTCTGCCGGCGTCACCGCCTCGACGTAGGAGGACCGCGGGCCGACGCCGGCACAGCCACCGAGCAGCAGCATCGCGCCGATCGCCGCGGCATGCAGGGGGTGCCGCATGGCTCAGTTCCTTTCGCGCAGGATCTCGACCTTGGTCTGGTCACTGCCGACACCGGAAATCAGCGCTGCATGGCGCAGCACCTTGTCGACCACATAGCGGTCGCCGCTGGCTCGGTAGTTGACGAGCTGTTCCTTGTCATCCGCGCCGATCGCCACCAGGGCGGGGGACTCGTCATAGCGCATCTCGCCGGGAAACTGGATGTAGGTCTTGCGCCCGTCTGTGTAGACCCGCACCGGCCGCCAGGATGGGCTGTCGCCGCGAATCGCGAAATTGAAATCGAGGTTGGCGGCATTGAGGCCATCGGAGAGGGTGGTGGCTTGCTGGCGCCGGTTCACCGCCGCCCGGTAAGCGTCCCAGTCCTGCTGAACGTCCTCCGGATAGACGAAGGATACCAGCGGCATCCAGTCCTTAGTCCGGCTGACGAGCTGGACCACATACATCCGCCGGTCGGTGGCGACGGTCATAGTGGTGGTCAGGCCGCTGTCGCTCGCCTTGATGACGATGACGCTGGTCTGGTTAGCGCCGGTTCCGTAGACGGTCGGCGTGGCCTTCCAACGGGCAATGTCGCCGAGGTCGATCTGCTGGACCACCTCGCCCGGCTGGAGTTCGAGGTTGCAGACCCGCAGAGGCGCGCAGACGACGGAGGGCAGGGTGGAGCCGTAGGTGAAGGTGACGCGGCCAGCCTGCCCGCGCGCCGGGCGGTCCTTGCCGCCGAGCCACTCGCCGGAGAGCGCGATACCGCGCTGTTCCTTGGCGTTCAATTCGGCCTCCTTGCCCGACATCAGGTTGACCGGCGGTGGGGTGCCGGTGCGGCGGGTCAGGACGGCCGGAGGATCGCCGGCCGGCGGTGTGGCGCCGGGCGCTTCCGTCTGCGCCGTCTGGATGGCCGGAACCTGTTGGGCAAGCGCCGGTCCCGCGACGGTCACCGCCAGGGCGGTCAGGATGAAGGTTTCCTTGAGCATGGGGGCACCTGTCAGATGAGCCGCTGGGACCAGGAGTAGCTGTTCACGTAGACCCCCATGGGGTTCATGAGGATCGCCTGTTCGGTGGCTGGCGGGGCGATGCTGATCGTCACCGTGGCCTGCCAGGAGACCGGCGGTTGTTTGGCCGAGCCGTCCCGGTTCATCACGCTTTCCCGCCATTCGATTCGCCACGTGTCCTGACTAATCGGCAGCACCGATTGCACCTCGACGGTCACGGTTTCGGTTTCCGCGCGCTTGAAGGGATCGTTGGACCGGAAGTGTTCGAGGATTTGCGGATAGGCAGCGCCGCGCTTGTTGAGCATGGCGAAGGCTTCGTCGATCAGCGCCCGCTCCGCCGCGGCATCGACATAGACGGAGCGGATGTTGCTGACCCAGCGGGCGAGCTGGGAGCGGATGACCCGCTCGTTGGGCACATAGATCTGATCGGCCCGCCGCACCCCCACCGCATCGCCGAGCTTGTTGGTTTCCACGACATAAGGGACGAGGCGGTTTTGGCTGCCGATCCAGACCACGCCCCCGACCGCCAGGGCAGCGATGGCGAGGCTGGACAGCGCCGTCAGGCGCCAGGCATTGGCGCGGGCAATGTAGGAACCATACCGCTCATTCCACTCGCGCCGGGCCGAGAGGTAGGGGGTCTCGGTCGGCGGTTTTGCCGGAGCTTTCGGCTTGCGAAGGGCGCGGGTCTTCATAGTCGATTGCCTATAGAGCGAAGGACTCCATCCCCTTGGCGTTCAAAACCGAACGCCTATTCGGGGCGGATCACGTTGTCGGATTGGGCCGGCGGCTGTGCCTGCTGGGGGGCTTGCGGAGCCTGTGGCTTTTCGGCAGCGGCCCGCAGCTCGCGGGCCTTGTGGATCATGCTCTCGCCCATGCGCCCGCCCATGGTGCCGTGGTGGCGGCCGGACAGGCGGCGGCCCACGTCCTGCACCGCCGCTTGGCCGAGATTGCCGGCGGCGCGGGCGGCCATACGGGCGGCAAACGCCGGCGGAGGGGACGAGGACAGGCCAGAGCTGGCGAGCTGGGCACTGGCAAGCTTGGAGGCGCCGCCGACCGCCATCCCGGCGCCGGCCGCACCTGCTGCTACACCAGCCACTGCGCCGCCAACAGCGGCGGTAGCTCCAATCAAGGCCCCGCCACCGCTGGGGGCAGTGCCGTTCACGAGGCTCTGCACCATGTCCGGCACCACCTTGGTGATTGCCAGCATGACAACACCGGAGCCGACGATGACAAAGATGTCGGAAGTATTGTTGACGAGCCGGGCTTCCCAGCTCCGAATCATCGCTTGCCCAAGCCCGACGAGCAGTTGGAGGACGAACAGCTTGGCGCCGACCGCCACGGCGTAGACCATGATCTTGACGGCATAATCCTTGGTCCAGCGTGAGCCACCGAAGCCCATCAGCAGAACGCCGGCCGAGATGACGATGTAGCTCTCCACCAGAGCCAAAATCAAAAAAGCAGCGATCAGAGCAAAACAAATGAGTACGATAAGGGCAGCCAGTACATACCCAGCGCTATCTCCGGGAGAAAAGAGCGAAACTTGGTCGACGATACGGGTGGCAAGGTTCAAACCAACTTCAAAAATGTTCGATGGCGTAATCTGTTGCGAACCGCCGCTAGCCGCACTCGCCTGATTGGCGGCTTGCCGGAAGCTATCGACAATCGCTTGGGCATAATCGGCCGAGTTGAGTAACAGGGTCAGGAAGAAGCCGATGAAAAGGAATTGATTTACGACCTCTGTCAACCACTCGCCAAAATCGGCGCCTCGCAGCACAAGACGGATGGCTGCCCAGGTAAACTCAATTGCTGCTAACAACCAAAAGAGATTGAGAGCAGCATTCCGCAAAGTTGCTTGCCAAGCAGCAGACCTCTCTTGATACAGGGTTGTGATTTCATCCAGAGTGTTATTGGCTACCTGCGCTAGAGCATCACCCGCTGTCAGAATGACGGCACAGCAGGCTGCGATAACAAGACATTGAAGGACTGTCCTCAGCCGCATCATACCCTCCCTTTAGAATGCCTTGCCATCGTTGGAATTTACCGTTGGGCCCACTGGGAACCGTCGCAGTGGAGGCGACTCAGCCGTGGCGCAGGAAACGCTTACGCTGTAGCGGGTTACGATGTGTGTGATGACCGCAGATCCGGCGATTGAACTCACGAGAATGAGAATAGCGACAGACGTCTTTACTTGAAGCATTCCATTTTCCCTTCAAAAAGCTTTGCCATCACCAGTTGGCACAGTGGCAGGGGCGGTGAAGCGGCGCAGAAGCTCAGTTTGAGCATCAGAGCGTGTTTGCGCTGCCGCCGCCGCACTCGCGGTGACCCGGCCGGTGGTCGCCATGGTCATGGTCATGTCGCCGAGCTGGGTCGCCAGCAGCGCCAGCATCTCGTTGGTCGCCTGGAGCTGGCGCACCTCGCCGTCCGAGGCTTGCGCGTCGGCCAGGATGCCTTGTGCGGCCGAGACGTTGCGCTGGACGTTGCGCACCACGCCCTGGCTGTCCATCGCTGTGCGCGAGGCGTCCTGCAGCTGACTGGACCAGCGCTGGTAATAGGGCGCCACGTCTTGCGTCGGCACCGACTGCCAGTTCGTCCCTGTCGGGAAGAGCTGATTAAATTCCTGTTCGATGCCGCCGAGCTGGTAGCCGATCCCCTGAACCCGGTTCATCACCGCGTTGAGCTGGCCCACCTGCTGGCTAAGGTTGCCGTTCAGCTCGCCGAAGCTGCCGCCGCCCAGCGTCTGGAGCGAGCGGGCCTGGTTCTCGATCATCTGAACCTGATTGCTGATCTGCTCCATCTGATTGGCAACTTGGGTGATCATCTGGGCGATAGCCGACACGTCGATCACCGGGATGCCTTGCGCGTGCGCCGGCAGGGTGTGGAACACCAGGGCGGACAGCAGGATGGCGGAGAGGGGCTTGCGCATCGGGGCACCTATTGCATGCGGACGCGATGGAAGAGCCGGGAGTCGATGTAGACGTCGAAGGCTTGCGGCGACTTCGGTTGCAGCCAGTGCACGGCGTCGTAGACATAGACGGTGATCCGCTCATCGTCGGAGCCGCGCTGGTCGGTGGTGCCCATCAGTGAGCCGACACAGGCCCGTGGCCCCAGGCCGCCGCCGTGGTCGCTGGTGATCGACGCTTCCGACTGGGCCGATTGTGCGGGGTCCCCATCGGCCGGCAGGCCCCCAAGTGGTAAGAGTCCAAGCTGCGAGCGGCTGACGACCCACTGTCCGGCCGGCGCCGGCTGGAGACCGGCAGGGCAGAGGTCGTAGGGGTCGAACACCTGCTGGACATAGGAGCCGCCGCTTTCCGGCGAGCCGGCCATGTCGCAGGTCGGGAAGCTGCCGCCGCGGCGCAGATGCCGCCACAGCCGCTCAATCGGCGGAACGCATTCCGCAAACTGCGTCGGCCCGCCGGGGTTGCTTATGCAGAGCAGGACCTGACAGCCCCAGTCGTCCGCCTTGGCCGGCGCCGGCAGCAGGGCGAGGCCGGCCAACAGTGCCCCGGCCACAGGGACGCCTTTACAGCAGGTAGTCATAGCGCACCCCTTTCTTCTGCAGCCACTGGAAGGGCCAGTCGGCGCCATGGTCGGCGGCCAGCTCGCGCACCTGCACCACGCTTTCCTTGTCGGAGACGCCGACGAAGGCGAGGGCCACCGGCCCGAGAGCGAGCGAGAACAGCCGGCGGCCTTCCGGCGACAGGTAGTAGTAGTCGCGCTTCTTGGCCGCGGTCTTGAGGATGCCGATCTGCACCTCGTTCAGCCCGATGGCGGTATAGAGGTCGCGCGGCCCCGGCACCTGTGGCGTGCCGCCCTTGTCGGCCTCTTCGTTGGGCAGCAGCAGCTTGGTGGGACAAGACTCCAACAGCACGTCGAGCAGGCCCGAGCGCACCGCATCCGACAGGCTTTGCGTGGCGAGCACGACGGCGCAGTTGGCCTTGCGCAGCACCTTCAGCCATTCCCGGATTTTCTCGCGGAACACCGGGTGCCCGAGCATGACCCAGGCCTCGTCCAACAGCAGAAGCGCCGGCTGGCCGTGCAGGGACTTCTCAAACCGGCGGAACAGGTAGAGCAGGACTGGGATGAGGCTCTTCTCGCCCATGCCCATCAGCTCCTCGATCTCAAAGACGGTGAAGGCGTCCTCGCCCAGCCCGTCGCGGGTGCTGTCGAGCAGATGGCCGAGGGGGCCGCTGATCGTGTAGGGCGTCAGGGCCGAGCGCAGCTTTTCGTCCTGCACCGTCAGCAGGAAGTCGGTCAGGGAGCGTTCCTCCGGGCCCTTTTCCTGGCTCAGCAGCCGCATGGCGCGGTGGATTTCCTCGCGCTGGGCTGGGGTCGGCGGCATGCCGCTCTGGAGCTGGTAGCAGGACTCGATCCAGTCTTCCGCCCAGGCGAGATCCCCGGCGGTGTCGAGCGCGGCGAGCGGGGCGAAAGAGAGCCGGCTGGCCTCGCCGGCGATGTCGTGGTGAGCGCCGCCGCAGGCGAGCGCCAGGGCCTGCATGGAGCGGCCCTTGTCGAAGGCCACCACGGTGGCGCCGGGATAGCGGCGGAACTGGGCCGCCACCGTGCCGAGCAGAGTGGATTTGCCGGCGCCGGTCGGGCCGAAGACCAGGGTATGCCCAACGTCGCCAACGTGCAAATTGAGCCGAAACGGCGTCGATCCGGGGGCGGACCCGTACAAAAGCGGCGGTGAGCCTTCCGGATAGAAGGGACAGGGAGCGGCATCCAGCCCGGCCCACACGCTGGCGAGCGGCAGGAGGTCGGCGAGGTTGAGGGTGTGGATCAGCGGCCGGCGGACGTTGGGGTGGGGATGGCCGGGAAGCGTGCCCAGCCACGCCTCCACGGCGTTGATCGTCTCCAGCCGGCAGGCGAAGCCGAGGCGTTGCACCTCGCGCGACACCAGTCGGGCGCTGTCGAGCAGCCGGTCGCGGTCCTTGCCCATCAGCACGATGACCGGGGTGTAGTAGCCGAAGGTCACCAGCGCCGAGCTGGCGTCGGTGATCGCCGCTTCGGCCTCACCGGCCATCAGCAGGGCGTCCTCGTTGATGACGCCGCCCTGGGTGCGGAAGACCTGGGACCAGAAGCCCCGCACCTTCTGCTTCCATTTGCGGCGGTAGCGGTGGAGGTGGGACACCGCCTCGTGCTGGTCGAGATGGATGAAGCGCGAGGACCAGCGATAGGCCACCGGCAGATGTTCCAGCACGTCGAGGACGTTGGGATGGGAGGCGCCGGGGAAGCCTTCGAGCGAGACACAGGCGATGTAGCGGTCGCCGATGCGCGGGGTGTCGCCGGTCCACAGCTCGCGCCCGCCAATCACCGCGTCGAGATACATCCCGTCCGGCGGGATGTTGAGCGGGGTGTCGTCGCCGGTCAGGCAGAAATGCAGATAGTCGACCAGCTCGTCGCGCAGGTGCTCGCGGTCGTGGGCGCAGACATGGGTGTAGCTGGTCATGCGGCGCACCGTCAGCACGGTGCCGAGCGCGTCTTCCAGATCGTCGAGCGCCTTGCTGAAAGCCGCAAGCGTCTGGTCAGCCGGCGACTGCGGCGCGGCGGTCGGATCCTCATCCCACAGGTAATCCTGAATCTTGGTGTTGCGCCGCAGCGGCGGGGTGTATTGCACCACCAGGGCATAGTCGGACTCGTAGTGCGCGCCGTGGGTGGTGAACTGGCGGCGGCGCTCCGCCTCGATCAGGCGGCTGACTGGATCGGGGAACGCCGACGCCTCGGTCGACGGATAGCCGGCCGAGGGCAGGCGGGCGGCTTCGAACCAGCTGACCCAGCCGCTTCCCAGCCGGGCAAGGGCGGCGTTGACCCGCTCCGTCACATAGTTGCGCTCGTCGTAGGTCGAGGAGGCGGTGTCCGGCCCTCGGTAATAGAAGCCGGCGAGCAGGGCACCGCTCTTGCCGAGGACGATCCCGTCGTCGACCAAGGCGGCCCAGTCGAGCAAATCGGGCACGCCCCTGGCCTTGTCGCGATAGGTCTTGAGAGCCAGCATGGCCCCTCCTTATCGGTCGCGGGCGGGCCGCGACCGGGCCGGGTAGTAGGCTTGGTATTGGAGGTGGCGGGTGTAGACGTGGCTGAGCCGGGGATCGGCCTTCGCCATCGTGCGCAGAAAGCCGATCAGGCCGAACCAGACGCTGAGACCGACCGCCGTGGCGATCCAGTTCTGTGCCGTCAGGATCAGGCCGACGGCCACCAGGGCCGTGAACATCACCAACTCGCGCTCGCCGCCCATCAGCAGGTTGGCCCGGTGCAGCGCCCGGCGGAACTCCGTCCGACGCAGCCCGCTGGTGGCGCCGCCGCTCACGCCAGCACCACCCCGGCGCCGGCCGCGGCGATCACCGCGCCAACGCCGAAAAGCTGGGTCAGGATGTTGGTGGCGAAGACCAGCAGGGCGACCACCAGCACCAGCATGACGAAGCGGCGGGCGAACTCGTTGATTTCACCGCCCCAGATCAACATGGCGCCGCAGACGACGATGCCGAGCAGCGAGATGGCAAAGGCGACCGGCCCGGTCAGCGAGTTGACGAAGGTCTGGAGCGGCGCTTCCCAGGGAAGCCCGCCGCCACCACCGCCAGCAGCGAGCGCCGGTTGGGGAGCAGTCAGCAGAACCGTGAGGGCAGCCGTCAGGGTGGCGGCTGAGACGCCGCGTAAGAGGGGATTGCGCATGGGGGCTTTATCCGAGTTGTGACAGGACGTAATTGCTGCCGTCGAACCCCTCGACGGCGAGAACGGCGGCGATGCGCCGGCCGGGGCTAGACGAGGTCTTTTCGATGTTCACCACCAGGTTGACCGCCTCGGCGATCAGCGTGTGCATCGGCGTCGGGGTTGCTTCGGCAATCAGGCTTTCCAGGCGGACCAGGCCGGCGGTGCCGACGCTGTCGCTGGTGTTGGAGTGGACGGTGGCGACGCCGCCGGGATGGCCGGTGTTCCAGGCTTTCAGAAGGGCCAGGGCCTCCGGACCGCGGGTCTCACCGACCAGAATGCGATCGGGACGCAACCGCATGGTGGCCTTGAGAAGGCGCAGCATGCTGACATGCTCGGTGGCGCGCAGCGGCACCGCGTTGGGCGCGCTGCATTGAAGCTCCACCGTGTCCTCGATGATGATCAGCCGGTGGTGCGGGGTGGCAAGTTCGATTTCCTTGATGAGGGCGTTGGTCAGCGTCGTCTTGCCGGTGCCGGTGCCGCCGACCACCAGGATGTTGCGGCGGGAAGCGACGGCCTCCACCAGCACCGCCCGCTGGCACTCGGTCATGATGCTGCGCTCGACATACTCGTCGAGCGTGAAGACGCGCGACGCCTTGCGGCGAATGGCGAAGGTGGGAGCGGCAGCGACTGGTGGAATAAGGGCCTCGAACCGGGAGCCGTCAAAGGGCAGCTCGCATTCGAGAATAGGATTGTCGCGGGTGATGGTGGTGCGCAAAGCTGCGGCCACCGTGGTCATCAGGGATTCCGCCTGGCTGGCCGACATGGTGCCAACCGGCATCATCTCCTGCCCCAGGCGCTCGACCCACAGCCGGCCGTCCGGGTTCAGCGTGATTTCCACGACATCCGGTTCGGCCAGAAAACCGCACACCAGAGGGCCAAGCTCACGGCGTAGCTTCTCTTGCACGCGACGGTCGTGTTCCTGTTGGAACGAGGCGGCAGTGGTCACACTCATTGGCACCTCATGGTGTCGCCGTTTCGTTCTCTCCTGCGGCAGCCACTATAGCCCCGACATAATCATCTAAGAACGGCTAAAAGGGCATAGGAAGACCCATCAATGGTCGTGGTAAGGTTGTACCGTCAAAAGGACAGGACCGCCACAGAGGAGTCCGCACACGCATTGTTTCACAAAATGCGCGCATATTTGGGTATGCCGTTTGAGTATACGGGTTTAAGCGCAAGCGGCTTGAATTCCAAAATTGCCACAGTACTGTGGAAGCGAGAACACGGCAGTGTAGCTAATTGGGCAGGGAGTGGGACGTGACGTTCCTAACAAACAGGCCGCAATATTGGGGTTTTGTGCAGTTACGCGTCTTACAACGTTCATCGAAAGTTTGAGTGAACGAGCTTCTCAAGCCGGTTGTGATACAGAACTACCTGCTCAGCCAGCTTGTTGTGATGCTCACCGTGACAGAATAGTAGGCGCGGGCAAAAGACTTGACCGGACCAGAAGAAAAGCCAGAGCCAGCTCTTCCCAAACGTCGGATGTCCCACAAAGACAAACCGGTGGAGCTGTTGATCTTTGCTCATAATTTTAAACAGGCCCGCCTCGCTGCAGGACTGACACAAACCGACATCACCAAAAGAATCGGCATTTCCCAGGCTTATGTTTCGGAAGTGGAGCGTGCGGTTGTTGACCCGAGCTTGACCCACATGGCTTTGCTGGCACGTGTGGTGGGCAGACCTCTGCACGAGCTTCTCAAGCCTTCACCAACGAAGTGATGGTCGTCAAGCTGTGACGGAAGAAGGCAAAAAGTCCCGTACCCCGCGCAAAACTCATAAGCAGCGCGTCACTGAAGAGACTGCGCCGCCAGAGCTCCTAACATTCGCAAGAAATTTCAAGAAAGCCCGGCTGGAGGCAGGCCTTTCTCAGTATGATATCATGAGGTTGACAGGTATAAGCCAGACCTACCTCAGCTTTCTCGAAAGATCACTGCACTCGCCAAGTTTGAGCTATATGTCTTTGCTGGCGCGGGTCGTTGGAAAGCCATTACACGAGCTGCTAGAACCATAATTCATTGTGCCCTGGCGTTAGACCGATCGGTGAGCGTCGGGTGAAACATTCGGAGACAGATTCGCTAAAAGGCGATGGCTCCCACCAGAAGGCCGAAGAGGCAACACACGGCCCCCACAGCCACCAAGGCGGCGTAGAGAGCCGTCCGGCGGGCCATGGCCGCCTGCTCGGCAGCTTCCTGTGCTGCCTGCACCTGCCGGCCGAGTGAGGCGAGAAGCTGCGCCTGGACGGCCTTCCCGGCTTCCTCAACCTGCCCGGCCACGTAGCCTCCAGTTTCGGTGACTAGCTTGCCTGCCAACTCACGAGCTGCGGCGATCTGCTGAGCCGATCCCGCAGCCGTCCGATCCTCAGCCTGCTCTAATACCGCATTCAGCCGCTCTACGTAGCTGGATAACACCAGCTCGTTGAGGGTGAGTGTGACGAGGATCGGGTCAGAGGGGCCGAGCAGTACGTTGTGCCGCTTGGCAACCTCCCCGATTAAGCGTTGGACGTCCATGGCGGTCAGACGACAAGAGCGATCTGATTGAAAATATCACGTTTCATCATCGTCAGACGTTGCTTTGCCATCAGGCCAAAATCGGGGCTGCTGACTGCCTCATCAAATGTGAGCTTGCGATCCAGCATCATCTCCATGTCCTTGCCGAAGGTCTCTCCGGTGTAGCGTTTGATCTTTACCAGCCCTTTTACCAGATGCTTGTTGAACTGGTATGTCTTCATTTCTTCGAAGTTCTTTCCGTCGGCGACGATGTCGCCGAAATACTCGTTGAGCCACACCACCATCTGGGCGCTTTCGGGAAGCTGGCGGGCGAGCTGATCAAAGCCGGTAAGGGTATCCATGATGGCCTGACCGCCAGTGACGACGGTATGGATGACGAGCTGCCTTCTTGAAGCGGCCAGGAGGTCGGCAACGCCGTTCTCGAGCATATAGCTGGTGAGGGGCAGAAAGGAGGCGGCACCATTGTCGACCACGACGCTGGCGTCCTCTGACACCAGCAGCTCGATCATGGTGTCGAAGTTACGGGTGTTGATCTGATTGCCCTGGAGGAGGTCGAGGCGGTGGGCGTTGAGGGCTCCGTAGCCCGAGAGAGTGTCGTTGACGGGATCGGTGTCGATGCAGGTGACGGGCCGGTTATGGGTGATGAGGTATTGTGCTAGGAAGGACGAGACCATTGACTTTCCGACACCCCCTTTTCCCTGGAGTGTCATGTGAATTTGGGAAGGCGATTGGGGTAACGCTGCGAGCTCATCAGTGGCCTGTTTGACCTTTGTCGTCATCGGTGACTCCTTAAATCAGGTCCTCGGGGTTTTTCGCGCGAGGATTGTATGTAAAATGACGGATCATGGGACCGGCGTTCGGATCGGAGGGCGGCCGCGGCGTAGGGGACGCGGGTAGGTCGGCCTTATTGGGAGGAGCGGTCACGTCCCTGTCGCTCTTTCGTCGCCGACTTTCTGCAGTGTCCACCTCAGTGATGTAGCGTTGCACATAGCGGGCGAAGCTTGAGTAGCTGACACCCAGACTGGCGGCGTAACGCTGGTGGATCACCGTCAGCGGGTAACCCTGGGTCACGTCCTTGCGAACGGGTTCAAGGATGGTCAGGAAGGCGATTCGGCCGGCGCCCCAGTGGCGCGCAGGGCCGGCACTGTCCGGCTTGTCCATCATCGGCTCTCTCAGCGGCTACTGAGGCCCGAGTCTCGCAAAGTTTCGAAGAGTTCCGCAAACTCTCCGACGGTATAGACTGCGAAACTCTGCGAACCATTGCGAAGGTTTTAGAGGCTCTGCAAATCTTTGCGATTGAGACTCAGGTGGGATAGACCGTCGCAGAGACTTGCAGACTATTGCAGAGTTTCGCAGAGTTTTGGTTGGCAAGATATGTGGTGTAGGCCTACACGGCAAAGCCGTGCAGGCCTACACCACCCGCGCTTACTCGCCCTTTGGGCTCGACGCTGATCTTGCTCTGCGAGGCATACGGCGGCTGCCGCCGCTTTGAACGCCAGGAGAGAAACCCCCATGACAGCACTGACTGCGGGTGAGACCCGCGACCGGCAGCGGCCATTGAAGGTATGGGTGAATGCGGCCGAGCGGGTGCGGATTGAGGCGCAGGCTGAAGCGGCCGGATTGTCGGTGTCGGCCTATCTGCGCAGTGTCGGGCTGGGGCACCAGCCGCGTAGCGTGGTGGACCTCGATGCAGTGGAGCGGCTGATAAAAGTGAACGCCGACTTGGGGCGGTTGGGCGGCCTCTTAAAGTTGTGGCTGACCGACACACCAGGGCGGGGGGCCGCGGTTGCCGACGTGCGCGAGCTGCTGGGACACATCAAGGATACCCAGGACGAGCTTCGCCATGCGGTGACGCGATTATGATCGCCAAGCGGGTCAAGCGCACCAAGGCGACGTCCGATTTTGCAAGACTGGGTCGTTATATTCTGGCGGCCAAGACCGAGGCGGCGGCGCAGTTATGGACACGGACGGCGGACTACATTCTGGACGTCGAGGGCGGCGGGGAAAAGCTGGCGTGGTCGCGCATCACCAACTGCACCAGTGACGAACCGGGGTGGGCGATCCGCGAGATCCTGGTGACACAGGAGCGCAACAAGCGGGCGAAGGGCGACAAGACCTATCACCTGATCGTCAGCTTCCCCGAGGGGGAGGTGCCAACCAGGGCCCTGCTGGAGGACATCGAGGACACGTTGTGCGCCGGCATCGGTTATGCCGAGCATCAGCGGATCAGCGCCGCCCACAGCAACACCCAGCACTTCCACATTCACATCGCGATCAACCGGGTGCATCCCCGCACTCTGCGGTGCGTCGAGCCGTTCTACGACCACCCGACTCTGTTCCGGCTGTGCCGGGCGCTGGAGCAAAAGCATGGCCTTCAGCTCCATCCAATGGATGGCTCGACGCTGCCCGGCCGGCCGGGCGACATGGAGGCGCATTCCGGTGTGGCGTCGTTCCTGCGGTGGGTGAAAGAGACCGCCGGCGCCGAGCTGGTGGAGGGGGCAGCCAAGGCGGCGAGCTGGGGCGAGCTGCACGCGGTGCTGGAGCGCTACGGGCTGGCGATCCGTCCCAAGGGTGCCGGTCTGGCCATCGTGCAGGAGGCAACAGGGCTCGGCGTGAAGGCGAGCAGTGTCGACCGCAGCCTGTCGGCCAAATCGTTGACCAGGCGGCTGGGCGCTTACGAGCCGCCCCCAATGGCGGCCCAGCGCCGGCCGAACGGTGCCAGTTTGCAAGGAGGCGCGGACGCCGCCCGTTTTATCACATCGGCGCCGGCGGGCGATTCCGCGCACCCAGGGCGCGGCTACCAGAGAGTGCCGCTGCACCGCCATGGCAACAGTGAAGCGCTGTACCAAGAGTACCAGGCACAGAGGGAGGCGCTGCTCAAGGCACGGGCCGCTCAGCGGGCGGCCCTTCGGCAAGCTCAGGCGGACCACGCCAAGGAACTGGCGGCGTGGTATGCGGCACGGCGGGCGGAGATCAAGCGCAGTCCGGTGCTGACGGCGGCCGAGCGCCGCCATGCCTACGCGATGCTGGCGCATCAGCGCCGGGCCGATGCGGCTGCGTGGCGGCAGGAGCGAAGCCGGCAGCGCCAGGGTGCGGCAGAGCAGGGTTTGCCGACGTGGCAGGAGTTCCTGACGGCAGAAGCCAGCCGGGGCAATGAGGGCGCGGTGGCGGTGCTGCGCAGCCGGTCCCGCCGGCAGCGCCGCATGGCGGAGACCCTGCTGACCGCTGCCGACGCCGATGTGGCCCGGCACATCGTCTATGAACGGCTGCGCCCGAAGGCCGGCAAGGACGGCGCGCTGGTCTACCGGGTCGAGGATGGCGGGGTGGTCAGCGACGAGGCAGCCCAGGTGCGGGTGACCGAGGTCACCGCCGGGGCGGCCTTCCTCGCCCTGTCGCTGGCCGACGATCGCTTCCGCGGCCAAGCCCTGGTGGTCGAAGGCACCGACGCCTTTAAGACGCAGGTGGCGCAGCTCGCGGCGGTGAAGGGGTTGGAAGTGCGCTTTGCCGATCCTGAGCTCGAGCGGGAGCGCACTCGAATGGCTCAGCCTATGACCCAGGCCGAAGGATCTACATCCGTTACCGACTTCATCTCCCGCCGGAACAATAGGAGGGAGAGCGTAACGTCGATAGACTATACGCGCCTGTGGACGGCGAAGGACGCCGGCCCGGTGGTCTACCAAGGCCGCCGTAGGTTGCAAGACGGTGCCGAGGTGGTGCTGCTGCATCGAGGCGGCGAGACGCTGGTCAAGCCGGTCACCCCCGCCCAAGCCGCCAAGGCGAGCACATGGCAGCTGGGGCAGACGGTCGAGCTGGACAGCCGGGGCCGCTTCCTATCCCCATCGAGAGGGCGCAAGCGATGACGACGGCCGGTCCCTTAAGTCCGACCCTCCAGCCCAAGCGCAAGCGATCATGGGTGCGGCTGTTCGGGCCGCTGCTGCTGGCCGGGACGGCGGTCGGGCTGTCGAGCGTCTGCACCCAATATGTGGCGCAGAGTCTCGGCTATCACCCGGCGCTGGGGGAGCCAGTGATTGGGGTGGTCTATCCGCCATGGGCGTGGTTCCGCTGGCAGATGGACTGGTACTGGAACGCCAAGGAGGTGTTCGACACAGCCAATCTAGGCTTTCTCGGCGGCTTGGGCGCCAGCATCCTGACCACTGTGCTGGCCGTTGGTTTCGCGACGCGCAGCGCCACCCGGCATGAGGGCGTGCATGGCACCGCCCATTGGGCGGGCCGCAGCGAGGTGGAGCGCAGCGGGCTGTTGCCGGCGGCGGACAAGCCGGGTGCCGGCGTCTATGTCGGCGGCTGGACTGATCCGGCGACCGGCCGGCTGCATTACCTGCGGCACAACGGGCCGGAGCACATCGCCGCCATCGCGCCACCGCGATCCGGCAAGGGCGTCGGGCTGGTGGTCCCCACCCTGCTGTCCTGGCCGCACAGCGTCGTGGCCCACGACATGAAGGGCGAGCTGTGGGCGATGTCGGCGGGCTGGCGCAAGGCGCAGGGCCATGTGGTGATGAAGTTCGATCCGGCGGCGGCCGAGGGCAGCGTTGCCTTCAACCCGCTGGCGGAAATCCGCTTCGGCACGCTCTACGAGGTGGGCGACGTGCAGAACGTCGTCACCATCATGGTTGACCCCCAGGGCACCGGGCAGTTGGACCACTGGGCGGCATCGGCGCATGCGCTGCTGACCGGGGTCATCATTCATCTCAGCTACAAGGAAGCCAAGGACGGGCGGGCGGTCACCCTGCCGGCGGTGGCGCAGGCCCTGTCCGATCCAGAGCGGCCGGTGATCGAGCTGTACGAGGAGATGCTGGAGAACCGGCATCTGTGGAAGGCGGGGGCCAGCGAGGCGGTGGCCCATCCGGTGGTGGCGGCAGCGGCCCGCGACATGCTGAACACCGAGGACGAGGAACGCGCCTCGATCCTCTCGACCGCACGGCGTTTCTTGAGCCTCTACCGCGATCCGCTGGTGGAGCAGAATACCGGGCGCAGTGATTTCATGGTCGGCGATCTGATGGACCATGAGCGGCCGGTGTCGCTCTACCTGGTTGTCCGCCCCGCCGACAAGGACCGGCTGAAACCGCTGATGCGGCTGGTCATCAACCAGATCGTCCGGGTGCTGGTGCGCGACGAAATGACCTTCGTCGACGGCCAGGAGCAGGCGCTTCATAAGCACCGTTTGCTGCTGCTGCTGGACGAGTTCGCCAGCTTCGGCAAGCTGGAGGTCTTCCAAGAGGCGCTGTCCTTCATCACCGGCTACGGCATCAAGGCGTATGTGATCGTTCAGGACGTGGCGCAGCTGTGGAGCCTCTACGGCAAAGACGAGAGCATTCTGTCCAGTTGCCATGTCCGGGTGGCCTACGCGCCGAACAAGGTCGAGACGGCCGAATGGCTGTCGAAGATGACCGGCACCACGACGATTGTGAAAGAAGACATCTCCACCAGCGGGTCGCGCTTCGGCGCCGTCTTGCAGACCGTGACACGCTCCTATCACGAGGTGAGCCGGCCGCTGCTGACGCCCGACGAGGTGATGCGGCTGAAAGCCCCGGTGAAGGACGAGACCGGCCGGATCAGCGAGCCGGGCGACGTGCTGGTGTTCACCGCCGGCCATGCCCCGGTCTATGGTACGCAGAGTCTCTACTTCCGCGATCCGGTCTTCGCCGACCGGGCCAAGGTCCCAGCTCCGCCGACCGACCGATTGCGCGGCCCGGCACCGGGCAAGGCGTTCGTGCTGTGAGCCGGCGCTTTGCCATGGGAGTATGGTGCGCCGCCATCCTGACCACGGTGGCGACCACCACCGCCGGCACGGCCGGCTGGCGGATCAACGCCACGCCATCCCTGCCGGTCGGGCTGTGGCGGGTCGATGCGGCCGGCGCCGTGACTCTCAGCGTGGTGGTCGAGTTCTGCCCGCCCAACAGCGAACCATTCCGGCTGGCGCGCGAGCGCGGCTATGTGCCGGCGGGGTCCTGCCCCGGCGGCTATCAACCGCTGTTCAAGCCTATCGTCGCCCAGGCCGGCGACGAGGTAGTGCTGACAGCCGAGGGGGTGCGGGTGAACGGCGTGCTGCTGGTGAACAGCCGGCCGCTCGCCACAGACGGCGCCGGCCGGCCGATGCCGGTGCTACCGCCCGGCCGCTACCGGGTCGAGGCCGGCACCGTGTGGGTGGTGTCCTCCCATCACCCGGCTTCCTTCGACAGCCGCTATTTCGGGGCGCTGCCGCTGGAGAGCATCCAGGGCACCGCGCGGCCCATCCTTGTGCAGGGGGCGTCATGATCGACCTCATTCTTGCCTGCGCGCCGGACGTGGCGCCGCAGACCGTGCAGGAGATCATCCGGGTGGAGAGCGGGGGCAATCCCCTGGCAATCAACATCAACGGCGCCACGCTGGCGCGGCCGGCCATCGATGTGGCCGACGCGGTGAAGTTGGCCAGTTCGGCACTGGCCGCCGGCCACACGGTCGATCTCGGCCTTATGCAGGTGAACTCGGCCAACCTGCCGAGGCTCGGCTACACGGTCGAGCAGATGTTCGACCCCTGCACCAACCTGAAAGCCGGGGCGGCGATCCTGACCGCCAACTATGGGCGGGCGATCGAGCGCCACGGCCCCGGCCAGGAGGCGTTGAAGGCCGCGCTCAGCGCCTACAACACCGGCAGTTTCGAGCGCGGGTTCCGCAACGGCTATGTCGCCCGCTACTACGGCGGGGGCGTGACGCTTGCGGCCGGTGCAGCTTCGGGCGACGCGGCAGCGCCGCGCCAGCCCTTCCCCCAGCCGGCGCCCAAGGCGGTGCCGGCCGATCCGTATCACGTCGAAACCACGGCTTACCGGAGGACGACCAATGTCCAACAGCAGCTTGACCGCCGGGGCTCTGCCCCCGGCCGCCAATGACGCCGAACAGGCACCGACCCGCATCCAGCAGGACGCGATCCTCTCCACCAGCCTGTCGGACTTCGGCACGCCAGGGGTGGTGGTCGAGGTCGATCCCGACGAGGCCGAGGCGCTGGGCGCGTTCGAGGAAACCGCGCTGACCGAGGCGGCCGCTTGGGAGTCGAACGCCGACTTAGGCGACGCGCTGGAGGGCCACGGCCATGGCGTCGAATGAGTTCGTCCAGACTGTCGCAGACACCATCATCAACCAGCTCAAGGAGGGAACGGCGCCCTGGATCAAGCCGTGGAAGCCGGGCGAGCGGCACCTGCCCTACAACCCAACCACCGGCAACGACTATCGCGGCGCCAACACCCTGTGGCTGATGGCGGTGGGGCAGGCCAGGGGCTACGGCGATCCGCGCTGGATGACCTACAACCAAGCCCAAAGCTTTGATGGCCAGGTGCGTAAGGGGGAGACGGGCACCCGCGTCCAGTATTGGAAATGGCAGGGCCTGGAGCCGGTGCTGGGGCAGGACGGCAAGCCGGTAACCGGCGAGGACGGCCAGCCGCTCAAGCAGATGGTGCGCTATGAGCGGCCCCGCGTTCTCTCCGCCGTGGTGTTCAATGCAGCTCAGGTTGACGGGCTGCCGGCGGCTGAGGCGAAGCCGGCGCTGCCGGAGTGGCAGCGGCAGGAGCAAGCGGAGCGCCTGCTGTCGGCCGGCGATCCGAAGATCCTCCATGAAGGCGGCAACCGCGCCTTCTACAGTCCAGTATGGGACCACATCGTGCTGCCGGAGCGCTCGCAGTTTCCGAGCGCCGACGGCTTCTATGCGACGGCGCTCCACGAGAAGGGGCATTGGACCGGACACAGCTCCCGCCTGGACCGCGACCTGTCGCACCCGTTCGGCTCGGCGGGATACGCGAGGGAGGAATTGCGGGCGGAAATCGCCTCGATGGTGCTGGGGCAGCAGCTTGAAATCGGCCACGACCCCGGCCAGCACGTCGCCTACATCGGCTCGTGGATCGAAGCCCTGCAGGAGGACCCGCGTGAGATTTTCCGCGCGGCGGCCGACGCCGAGAAGATCGTGAAGCACCTCAACGGGCTGGGGCAGCAACTTAGCCAGGATCAGGGCCCCGACCAAACCTCGGTGCCGGCGCAGGGCCAGGACGAGGGGGTGCAGGTCAAGATGCCGGTGCTCATCACAGAGACGCAGGCTGTGGCAATGCAGACGGCCGACGAGCGGGTCTATCTGGCGGTGCCCTATGCGGAAAAGGACGAGGCGAAGGGGCTGGGCGCACGGTGGGACCGCGAGCAGAAGGCGTGGTATGCGCCGCCCGGTGTCGATCTGGCGCCGCTGGAGAAATGGCGGCCGGGGCATACCGATCTGCATGTGGACGCCGGCTGCGATCCCCGCGCCGAGTTCGCCGCCGCCTTGCGGGAGGCGGGCTTGCGCCTGGACGGGCCGCCGGAGATGGATGGGCAGATGCGGCGGGTGAAGGTGGAGGGCGACAAGCCAGGCGAGCGCAGCGGCGCCTATGTCGGCCACACCGATGGGCATCCGGCCGGCTACATCAAGAACCACAAGACGGGGATGGAGCGGAATTGGAAGGCGCCAGGCCGGGTGCAGGCCGCCACAGCGGTGGACCGGGCCCGGCTGACGGCGGAGGCGGCCCAGCGCCGGCAGACCCGCGCGCAGGAGCGCGAGCTGGTGCAGGAGCGGGCGGCCAACGCCGCCGAGGCACGGCTTGCCCAGGCCGAGCCGGCGACTGACGATCATCCCTATCTGCGGTCCAAGGATGTGCCGTCCTACGGGTTGCGCCAGGACCGCGAGGGGAACCTGCTGGTGCCGATCCGGGACATGGATGGCAAGGTGATGTCGGTGCAGGCGATCACCGCCGAGGGGCGCAAGAGCTTTCAGAAGGAGGCACGCACCCAAGGCGGGCACTTCCTGATCGGGGATGCCGCGACCTCAAAGTCGGTGCTGGTGGCGGAGGGCTATGCCACCGCGGCGACGCTGCACCGGGAAACCGGGTTGGCCGTGGCGGTGGCCTTCAACGCCGGCAATCTTGGGCCGGTGGCCGAGGCGCTGCGCCAGCGTTATCCGGACAAGCCGCTGGTGATCGCCGGCGACAACGACCACGTCAAGGAGCGCCAGGGCAAGCCGAACGTCGGGCGGGAGAAGGCCGAGGACGCGGCGGCCAGGGTTGGAGGGACGATGTTGCTGCCGACCTTCCGACCGAATGACCGCGGCACCGACTGGAACGATCTGGCACGCTCGCAGGGTAGGGGAGAGCTGGTCGAACAGGTGTCGGCCGGACTGGCGCGGGGCGAGCGGCAGCGCATGGCAGCCGACCTGGCGCAGGCGCGCGGCACCCAGGCGCAGGTCGATGAGCGAGGTTTGCGCCAAGGAGACGGCAGGCGGCTGACCCAGGTTGAGTATGACGCCCAACGCCGTAAAGCACGGAGCAGCAGGAGATGATGCCGAAACGCTGGATTTGATTGCTCGGCTGGATGGTGCAATGCGGATCCGTTTGATCTGCTGCCAACGCGACCAAAGTAGATTTCTCAGCAACATCAACGTAATAGGGCGCAAAGCAATGCCCCAGACTTGGATTTTGGTTCACACCATCCGGCCTCTACCCTGCACATTGGCGGGATAGCAGGGCACGCTCCACATAACCGACCACCTCTTGAATGTCAGGAAAAAATAGCCTATTTTCTGACATATGAAAGCTACAGCCACATCGGTTCCTGATCGGATCATGAAACGCGCCCGTGCCCGCGGGCGTGGTGGCGTTTTCACGCCGAGCGACTTCTTGGACGTGGCAGGACGGTCGGCGATCGATCAGGCGCTTTCGCGGCTGGCCAAGAGCGGTCAGCTTCGTCGTCTGGCGCGGGGGCTATACGACTTTCCCAAGATTCATCCGAAGCTCGGCCCTCTTTCACCGGCACCGGATGATGTGGCCCACGCATTGGCGCGGGAGACGGGTTCGCAAGTGCAGGTCGCTGGTGCTCGTGCAGCCAATGAGCTCGGTCTGTCGACGCAGGTTCCGGCAAAGAGTACCTACCTCACTAATGGCCCCTCCCGTCGGGTTGTGCTGGGCAAGCGCGTCGTCGATCTTCGGCACGCTTCGCCCAAGCACCTCATCGCGCCGGGAAGTGCGGCCGGCACCGTGGTCCAAGCCTTGCGTCATGTCGGGGTCTTCCGTGCCGCCGACGTTGAGCAGGTTGCGGCTCGTCACCTTTCTGCCAAGGATAAGAAGACGCTTGCGTCTACAGCCGTTCAGGCGCCTGCATGGATGCGGCCGACGCTCGTGTCTATCGCAAACACCGTGTCGTCAGGTGAGGCTGATGGATAAGGTCGCTCTACTTCCCGCCCAAGATCGTGCCGCCCTATTCGGGGAGACCGGCGCGTCTCGCGGCGTCGCGGATACCATCATTGAGAAAGATTTTTGGGTCTGCTGGACACTGCGCCGTCTCTTTGAGCAACCGGCCGATACCGCGGCGCTCGTGTTCAAGGGCGGCACCTCTCTCTCCAAGGCCTTCAACGCCATCCGTCGCTTCTCGGAAGATATCGACCTGTCTTTCGATCGGGCCGATCTCGGCTACACCGGGGACCGAGATCCGGAGAAAGAAGGCCTAAGTAGAAAGAAGGCGGGGCAGCTCATCGACAAGCTAACTCACGACGTCGAGTTGTACATCGCTGAAAATCTTCTTCCTGCGCTTCGTATTGCAATCATCAAACAGCTTGGCGAACCGACCAATGACGAATGGGCATTGGAGATCGATGCCGCCGACGCTCAAACATTGAACTTCCACTATCCTACCGCGCTCACAGCGACGGAATACAGGAGCATGGGGTACATCACTCCCCGCGTGAAGCTCGAATTCGGCGCTCGCGGCGACCCCTGGCCAACTGAAGAGCGGATCATCCGGCCCTATGCAGCGGACGATTTTCCTGACTTCTTCGAAGACTCGGACAGCACTGTCGTCGTCCTATCCGCTCGACGCACCTTTTGGGAGAAAGCGACGGCGTTGCATGCCGAGGCTCACAGGCCCGCTGGATCGCCGACACCACAATATTTTTCACGGCACTATTACGATCTCGCCATGCTCCTCGATACCAGCGACGGAAAAATCGCCGCTGGGGACTTTGAGCTTCTCGCGCAGGTCGCCAGGCACAAAGCCACGTTCTTCCGCTCCGGCTGGGCCAATTACGATACCGCTCGCCCAGGAACGCTGCAGCTCTTGCCGCACGAGACGAGGATCAAGGACCTTCGCGCCGACTACAGAGCAATGGCACCCATGATGTTCGATGAAAAGCCTCCGTCTTTTGATGACATACTTGCGAAAATCAAGACGCTTCAAGAAACAATAAACAAATAGCGGGATTAAGCTGGAGCAGTACTTGTGCTCTGATGCAGCGCAGACAACGGAGGTTGCCGTCGGCATCACGGTACTTGACCGCACGATCGATCTTGGGCGCTCGAACTCCGTCCGATTCTCATGGCCGACGGTGGGGCCGGAGTGATCTCCAGCCCTTGTGTCTTTGAATTTTGCTAGAGAAGAAGCCCTGGGGGGTGGGGCATGCCCCACCCCCCAGGGTGGAGCGGCACCCGCTAAACCCTTGGCCCTGGCCGGCCGCGGATGAGCTTGGGACCGCTCCGCCGTCTTCCACGCCCGAACAGTTGCCTGGCACGACCGCCGAACAGGCAAGGAAGGGATCCGAAGAATGGCACTTCTTCTCATATTTGTCGGCATTGATGTAAGCAAAGACGCTCTCGATGTCCATCTCCTGCCCGGCAACGCTTCCTGGCGCGCGGACAACACCGAGCAGGGCTGGAAACAACTGATGGCGTGGCTGGAACGCCACGGCGAGCCGGCCCAGATCACCATCGCCCTGGAGGCCAGCGGTGGCTTCGAGAAGGGCTGCGCCCGCAAGTTCGCCGAGGCGGGCTATACCGTCTCCATCCTCGATCCGGTACGCGTGCGCCGCTTCGCCGAGGCCGCCGGTCAGTTCGCCAAGACCGACGCCATCGACGCCCGCGTCATCGCCCGCTTCGCCCAGACCTTCACCACCACCCCGGCGGTCTTCGACCAAGCCACCGAGCGGCTGGCTGAGACTGTGCGCTGGCGCCGCCAGCTGATCGAGCAGAAGACCGCGCTGGACAATCAACTGCGTGGCTTGACCAGCACCTCCCTGCGCCGTGCCACGCGCGGCCTGCTGACCCGGCTCGAAACGCTGATCGAGCGGATCAGCGACGAGATCGCCAAGCAGATCCAGGCCAATCCGGCCTGGACCGCCGTGACCAAGCCGATCCACTCGATCAAGGGAGTCGGCCCGGTCACGGTCGCCACCCTGCTGGCCGAGTTGCCTGAACTGGGCAGGCTCGACCGGCGAAAGATCGCCGCATTGGTTGGGGTGTGCCCTTACACCCGCCAAAGCGGCAAGAGCGACGCCAAGCGCATGATCCGCGGTGGGCGCCTTGGACTGCGCAACGCACTCTACATGGCCGCACTAACCGCCATGCGATATGATCCAACCCTCAAAGCCTTCTCCGAGCGCCTCAGAGCCGCCGGAAAGCCGGGAAAGGTCGCTGTCGTCGCTGTCATCCACAAAATGCTGACAATTCTCAACGCTCGGGTCCGTGACGCACTGGCAGCCATTCCCACCAACACATGAACAAGACAGTTGCTCATCACTTCCGTGCAACATGGTCCCATGATGTTGAGATGATGTTGAGGTCACTTGATAATCATCAACTTTGACGAACGCTTCCCTTGGCCTGATTGTCAATGATCCAGGACGTGAAACTTTTGCGTTTTTAGACCTATGCGATATCGCATGATCGGATTCTATTTCCATAACACAGATTATGTGTTTTTAATATTGTAGGCGGTAGGTTCTAATCTGAAGTGCGAGTTTCTTGTGATGGCAGTGGTTTACCGGTTGTGACCGCTGATGGGTGAGCATTACTTGCAGATTAATTTCTCCGAGCACCATCACATCAACTATGCGCAATGCCGATGATGGCGATCGCCGAGGCTGTGGATCGTCACCACTCGACCATCCACTGGGCATTGTCACATAAACCGCGGGGCTGGCGAGCTCCTGTTGCACTGGGCATAGTGGCGGGATGAGACGTGAGCCCGATCCCCATTACCGCCACCGCTTCCCGGCCGAGCTGATCGCGCATGCGGTTTGGCTCTACCATACATTCCCGCTCAGCTTTCGGGATGTCGAACTGCTCCTGGCCGACCGCGGCGTTGAGGTTTCCTATGAAACGGTGCGGCGCTGGTGCCGCAAGTTCGCCCAGACCTTTGCCAACCGGCTGCGCCGCCGGCGCCCACAGCCCGGTGACCGCTGGCACTTGGACGAGGTCTTCATCAAGATCCATGGTGTCCAGCACTACCTCTGGCGCGCGGTCGATCAGGAGGGTGTGGTGCTCGACATCCTGGTGCAGAACCGGCGCAACACCAAGGCGGCCAAGCGCTTCTTCAGGAAGCTGTTGACGGGGTTGCGCTACGTGCCCCGCGTCGTCGTAACCGACAAGCTGAAGTCGTACGCCGCCGCCAAAGGGAAGATCATCCCCGGCGTGGAGCACCGGCAAAGCCGGTATCTCAACAATCGCGCTGAGAACTCGCACCAGCCGACCCGGCTGCGTGAGCGACGGATGAAGCGCTTCACGTCACCCCGGCAGGCCCAGCAGTTTCTCTCCGCCCATGGCCCCATTCACCAGCATTCCCACCCGCGCCGGCACCTTATGACGGCCGCCGAATATCGGGCCTATCGAGCCAACGCTTTCGCCGTCTGGCAGCAGGAGACGTGTGTCCGCAAGATGGCCTGATGGGCGTTGGCGGGCTGCTGCAGCCGCCTTCTTGGTCTCGATCAAGTTAATGTGACGATGCCACCGGGATGCGTCGTCGCGAAAATCAGGACAATCAGGCTGGGACGGGACGGTCGGGCGGAAGCCGGTGGCCGCCGTGATGCTCGGCGGGCCCCCTCGCCCGCCACTCCCCGATCAGCCCGGCCCCTTCACCATGCCTGACCGTAGAGATCCAAGGCGTCCTCGTAGCGGACATCGCGCGGATTGTTGACCAGAAGCCTCTGCACCTTCATGGCGTCGGCGGCCAGCATCGGCAGATCGTCCCGCCGCACGCCGACCTGTTCCAGCCGCTGCTCCATCGGCATGGCGGCGACGAGATCGCGCATGGCGTCGATGAAGGCCGCCGCCGCCCCGGCCGGCGTGGCGAAGGAGCGGCCGGGCAGGATCGCCGGGGCGAGTTCGGCATAAAGCCCCTCCGCGGCCGGCCGGTTGAACTCCAGCACCGGTCCGAGCATCAGCGCGTTGCTCAGCCCGTGCGGCACGTGGAAATGGCCGCCCAGCGGATAGGCCAGGGCGTGGACCGCCCCGACCGGCGCGTTGGCGAAGGCGATGCCGGCGAGCAGCGAGCCCTGGAGCATCGCCGCGCGGGCGGCGACGTCGCGCCCGTCCGCGATGACGGCGCGGATGTTGCCGCCCAGCAGGGCCAGCGCCCGCAGCGCGAGGCTGTCCGACAGCGGGTTCTTCTTGTGGCGGGTGGTGTAGGCCTCGATGGCGTGGACCATCGCGTCGATGCCGGTCATCGCGGTGACCCGCGGCGGCAGCCCCAGCGTCAGATGGGCGTCGAGCACCGCAAGGTCGGGATAGAGCAGGCTGGAAACCACCCCCTTCTTCTCGCTGGCGGGCGTGGTGACGATGGCGATGGGCGTCACCTCCGACCCCGTGCCGGCGGTGGTCGGCACCTGGATCAGCGGCAGCCGCGGCCCCTTGGCGAGGCCGATGCCGTAGATGTCCGGCAGCTCCTGCGGCGTGCCGGCCAGCAGGGCGACCAGCTTGGCGGTGTCGAGCGAGCTGCCGCCGCCGAAGCCGATCACCCCGTCTGCCCCGGCCTCGCGCGCCGCCCGCACCGCCAGCGCCACCGACTCTTCCGGCGGGTCGGCCAGCACGTCGGAGAACAGGGCGCAGGCGGTGCCGGCGGCCTTGAAGCCGGCCTCGACCGGCTCCAGCAGGCCGGCCGCCACCAGACCGGCATCGGTGACGATCAGCGCGCGGCGGATACCCAGCTCCTTCGCCATTGCGCCCAGCCGGGCCGCCGCCCCCGCCTCGCACACCAGCTTCGGCGTGGTTTCGAACACGAAGTCCGTCATGTCTCGGTCCTCACCGGATCGGGGTTTCAGGCGGTTTCGGCCGGCGCGACCAGCCGCCCGAGCACCGTGCGGAGCGTCTCCGGCAGCGCCGCCGGGCGGCGCGTCTCGCGGTCGACGTAGACATGCACGAAATGGCCGCAGGCCGCCGGGGTGGGGTCGTCGTTGCGGAACAGCCCGACCTCGTAGCGGACGCTGCTGGTGCCCAGCCGCGCCACGCGCAGCCCGGCCTCGACCCGGTCGGGGAAGCTGACCGGCGCGTAATAGCTGCAGCCGGTGTCCACCACCAGCCCGATCACCGGGCTGTTCTCGATGTCGAGCGCGCCGTTCTCGATCAGGTACTGGTTCACCACCGTGTCGAAATAGCTGTAATAGACCACGTTGTTGACATGGCCGTAGGCGTCGTTGTCCATCCACCGGGTCGGGACGATCTGGAAATGGGGATAGGAGGCGCGGGTGTCGTGCTTGCGGTCCATTTGGGTTCCTCCCTGTCTCTGGTTCGTTTTCGGGGGCTTCAGGCGACTTCGAACAGGCCGGCGGCACCCATGCCGCCACCGACACACATGGTGACGACGACATGGCGCACACCCCGGCGCTTGCCCTCGATCAGGGCGTGGCCGACCAGACGGGCGCCCGACATGCCATAGGGATGACCGACGGCGATGGCCCCGCCATTGACGTTCAGCCGCTCGTCGGGAATGCCGAGCCGGTCGCGGCAGTGGATCACCTGGGCGGCGAAGGCCTCGTTCAACTCCCAAAGCCCGATATCGTCGACGGTCAGGCCATGTTGCTTCAGCAGCTTCGGCACCGCGAAGACCGGGCCGATCCCCATCTCGTCCGGGTCGCAGCCGGCGACGGCGATACCCCGGTAGATGCCGAGCGCCTGCAGGCCCCGCCGCTCGGCCTCCGACGCCTCCATCAGAACGCAGGCCGACGCCCCGTCCGACAGTTGCGAGGCGTTGCCGGCGGTGACGAAGCGCCCTTCCCGGATCTGCTGGCCGTCGCGGAACACCGGCTTCAGCGCCGACAGTCCGGCCAACGTGGTGTCCGGCCGGTTGCTCTCGTCACGGTCCAGCGTGACGGTATGACGAGTGGTCTCGCCGGTCGCCTTGTCGAAGCGGGTCATGGTGGTGGTGAGCGGCACGATCTCCGCGTCGAAACGCCCGGCATCCTGCGCCTCGGCGGTGCGGGCCTGGGAGCGGGCGGCGTAGGCGTCCTGCGCCTCGCGCGGCACGCCGTAGCGCGCCGCCACGATCTCCGCCGTCTCGATCATCGCCATGTAGACGTCGGGGCGGTGCTCGACCAGCCAGGGATCGCGCCAGCGCTCGACGTTCATTCGGTCGGTCTGCACCAGCGACAGCGATTCCAGCCCGCCGCCGACCGCCACGGTCATGCCGTCGGCGACGATCTGCTTGGCGGCGATGGCGATGGCCATCAGGCCGGAGGCGCATTGCCGGTCCACCGACTGCGCCGCCACCGAGGTGGGCAAGCCGGCGCGCAGCGCGCATTGCCGGGCCATGTTCATGTGGGTGGCGCCCTGCTGCAGCGCCGCCCCCATCACCACGTCGTCGATTTCGGCGGGATCGATCCCGGCGCGGGCGACGGCATGGGCGATGGCGTGCCCGCCCAGCGCCTGCGCCTGGGTGTCGTTGAAGGCGCCGCGGTAGGCCTTGCCGATGGCCGTGCGGGCGGTCGATACGATGACGGCTTCTCTCACCGGTCTTCTCCTCGTTTCAGCCGGGTCTCGGCCGGCCGGCTCAGCCGGCGGCGTCCGCCGCGCGCTTCAGGATGCGGTCGACATGGCTCAGGCCGGCGTCGATCTCGTGCTGGCGGTCGAGCGAGGCGATCTCGGCGAAGCGGGCGGCCACGGCTTCCGGCGTCCGCTCGCCCTCGGGCAGGTAGACGCCGTCCGATTCGACGATGGCGAGCCGGGCGTAGGTGCCGGCGCCGGCGAGGATCACCGTGCGGCTGGGCGCCCGCTCCGACACCAGGAACAGCGCCGCCGGGGTGACGAAATCCGGGTTCAGCCGGGCCAGCGCCGTCTCGTCGAGGATGTCGGAGGTCATGCGGGTCGCCGCCGTCGGGGCGACCGCGTTGACGTGGATGCCGTTGCGGATGCCCTCCAGATGCAGGACATTCATCAGCCCGACCAGACCGGCCTTCGCCGCGCCGTAGTTCGACTGGCCGAAATTACCGTAGACGCCCGAGGTGGAGGTCGTCATCAGGACGCGGCCATAGCCCTGCGCCCGCATGATCGGCCAGACCGCATGGGTGACGTTGGCCGCCCCCATAAGATGCACGTCGACGACCGAGCGGAAATCCTCCAGCTCCATCTTGGCGAAGCTCTTGTCGCGCAGGATGCCGGCGTTGTTGATCAGCACGTCGATGCGGCCCCACAGGCCGTGGGCGTGCCCGACCATCGCCGCGACCTGCGCCGGGTCGGTGACGTTCGCGCCGTCGGCGATGGCCTCGCCGCCGCGGCTGCGGATCTCCGCGACCACCGTCTCGGCGGCATCGGAGGCGCCGCGGCCGTCGCGCCCGCCGCCCAAATCGTTGACCACCACCCTGGCGCCGCGCGCCGCCAGTTCCAGCGCATAGCCGCGCCCCAGGCCGTTCCCCGCCCCGGTGACGATGGCGACCCGCCCGTCGAAGCGGATGCCTTCCGATTCAATGCTCATGCTGCGTTCACCTGTTCTTTCAAAAGGGTCAGGATGATCCAGTCGGCCGCCAGCGCCGGCCTGCCGCCGCCCTCGATCTCCACCGTCACCGCATAGCGCGCGGCCAGTTCCCGATCCGACCGGCGGGTGACCTCGCTCAGAACGAAGCGGGCGCGGACCCGTGCGCCGGACCGAACCGGGGCGGGGAAGCGGACGCGGTCGAAGCCGTAATTGATGACCATCGCCTCTCCGGCGATCCTCGGCAGCACGCCCTCCCCCATCGCGGTCAGCAGCGACAGCGACAGGAAGCCGTGGGCGATGGTGCCGCCGAAGGGAGTGTCTCGGCTCGCCCGCTCGGGATCGACATGGATGAACTGGTGGTCGTCGATGGCGTCGGCAAAGGCGTCGATGCGCGTCTGGTCGATCTCGAACCAGCGCGACACACCGATCTCGCCGCCGACGCGCCGCTCCAGCTCCCCGGCGGGAATGGGTTCGTTCATTGGGCGCGTTCCCGTCTTCGTTTGGGCCATGTTCGTGGTGGCCATTCGGCCTTCGGTCGGATGCGCTCGCCGCAAAGATTGCTTGCGTCACGCACAAAAAACCTACCAAGTAGTATGTGAGCGCGTCCGCTCTGTCCAGGCAGAAATGTTGCCTGTGGGATGGATTGGTCCTAGCTTCGCCTGACCGGCCCCTGCCGGGGTGCCGCGAAGGGACGATGCGGGCGGAACGGGTTGATCGCCGACGAAATTATCGAGTTGGAACTGGACGATGAGCAGTGAAAAGAGCCAGCTGTCACCCCGCATCGACAAGACCGGGAACATCGATATCCTGACCGCCGCCGCCGAATGCTTCATGGAGCAGGGCTATCACGCGACGAGCATCGATGACGTGGCGCGGCGTCTGGGCGCTACGAAGGGCCGCATCTATCATTACTACCGCTCCAAGACGGAGCTGTTCTTCGACGTCCACCGCGAGGGAATGCGGCGCAACTTCGAGGCCGTCACCCCGGTGATGAAGGGGCCGGAGCCGGCGGCGAAGCGCCTCAGCGCCATGTTCCGCCAGCACGCCCTGTCGATGATGGAGAATCTCGCCCTGGAGGCGGTGGTCGTGCAGGGGGTCGAGATGCACCGCTTCGGCGCCACGACGCCCGAGCAGCGCCGCACGCTGGCCGAGCTGATGACCGTGCGCAACGACTTCGAGAGCCTGTTCAAGCGGGTCGCCTACGAGGGTGTCGAGGACGGCTCGATCCGCACCAGCGACGTGTCGGTGGCGGTCAAGGTGGCACTGGGCGCCATCAACTGGCTGTCGATCTGGTACCGCCCCCGCCCCGCCGAGACCCGCGACGACCGCGAGATCCTGGCCGATAAGATCGTGGATTCGATCATGCAGGGCCTGAACGCGCCGGGATGAGGGAAAAGCCCCTCTCCCGCAAGGGGAGAGGGGCCCGGCCGCCGTTGAAAACTCACTGCGCTCGACCGCTTCTCAGCCGAGCCTTTCGCGCTTGAGGCGGATGCCCGCGGCCTCGCGGTCCCAGCAATCCTCCGTCAGCCCATCGGCGCGCAGCATGTGCTTCTGGAGCTTGCCGCTGGCCGTCTTGGGCAGTTCCTCCACCACGCGGACATAGCGCGGGACCATGTAGTGCGCCACCCTCGCGGCGAGGAAGCCGACCAGCTCGGCCGGGTCGATCGCGGCGCCGGGGATCGGGGCGACGACCGCCAGCACCTCGTCCTCGCCGACGTCGCTGGGCACGGCGACGGTCACCGCCTCGCGCACCGCCGGATGGGCGCAGATCTCCGCCTCCAATTCGAAGGAGGAGATGTTCTCGCCGCGGCGGCGGATGACGTCCTTCAGGCGGTCGACGAAGAAGAAGCGCCCGTCCGCCTCCATGCGGAAGGCGTCGCCGGTGTGGAACCAGCCGTTGCGCATGGACGCCAGCGTCGCCTCCGGATTGCGGTAGTAGCCGGAGCCGAGCGCCCAGGGCCGGTGCGAGCGGATGATCAGCTCGCCGACCGTGCCCGGCGGCAGCTCGGCATCGTTGCCGTCGACCACGCGCAGCTCGAAGCAGGGGCGCGCGCGGCCGCACAGGCCCGGCACCATCCCGTCCGGTCCGGCGGTGCGCGGCCCGGCGGTCAGGGGGCTGGCGATCTCGGTCATGTTGTAGACGGTGTGGAGTTCGACGCCGAAGCGCTCGCCGAACCGGGGTGCGTCCTCGCCGAAGGGGACGATGAAGACCTTCTTGAGGGTATGGTCGCGGTCCCGCGCATCCGGCGGCGCCTTCAGCAGGAAGTTCGCCATGATGCCCAGAAGCAGGACCACCGTGCTGCGGGTGTCGCGGATCGAATCCCAGAAGTCCGGCGTCCGAAACTCCGGAACCATCGCCATCGACCCGCCCTTGCCCAGCATGCAATAGACGTAAAGCGTGCTGCCGCAATGGAAAATCGGACCGCAGATCATGCAGCGGTCGTCCGCCGTGATGCTGTCGAAGGCGTCCGGCCCCATCGTGTAGATCTGCACGTAGGAGGTCACGACCCCCTTGGCCGCCCCGGTGGTTCCCGACGAATACATGATCGCGTGGGGGTCCCAGGGCTGGATCGGCCGGTCGAGCGGCAGGCTGAGGTCCGCATCGGCCGGCGCATCGACCAGCGGCGCGACGGAGACGCCGGGCAGGTCGGGCGGGTCCGCATCCGCCGTGCCGACGGTCAGGATCCTGGCCAGCGGCCCGCGCCCGATCTCCGCCAGGCGGCCGATCAGGGCGGCGTGGGCAATGAGGACCGTGGCGCCGGCATTGTCCAGCATATGCTCCAGCGGGCGCCCGCGGCTGGCCGTGTTGAGCGGCACATAGACCGCGCCGAGATAGTTGATGGCGAACCACGCGGTCAGCAGGTCCGGCCCGTTTCCCATCCAGCACAGCACATGGTCGCCCTGGCGCACACCTTGCGCCCGCAGGGCCGCGGCGCGGCGGCGGACACGCTCCAGCGTCTCCCGGTAGCTCCAGCTCTCGCCCCGCCAGAAGGCGACGAACACCGCGTCGGGCTGCCGCGCGGCCTGCGCCTCCAGAAGATTGCGCAGCACGCACTCGTCCGCCGTGGGGATCCGCGCCCAATCATCGCCGTGCATCGCCGAAAACCCTCCCTGTTCTTTCCAAACCCTGTCCGGACCACGGGCCTCGCGCCAGTGCCGGCTGCTGCCGTTCATATGTTTGCACCGCCAATCAAAAGATTGCAACATACTCGGTAGAATGTTAGGGAGTGGGCACCGGCAAGAACGGCACGCCGCGCCGGCGGAGCCATGGTCGGGCCATGGTCGGGGAGGAAAAAGCGGAATGAGCCTTGTTTCGATCGAGCATGCCGACGGGGTGGCGCTGGTCCGCTACGACCGCGGCGGGCGGGCCAACGCCTTGAGCGCGGCGGCGATGGAGAGGCTGACCGACGTCGCTCACCGCCTGCGCGCCGACACCGGCGTCCGCGCGGTGGTGCTGACCGGCACCGGCACGGTGTTCTCCGGCGGCATCGACCTGTCCGATCCGCTGCTCTGGCCTACCGGCACGGATGTGCTGGAACAGCACGCCGCGGTCGAGCGCGGGCGTGCCCTGTGCGACGCCTGGGCGGCACTTCCCCAGCTCACCATCGCCGCCGTGGAGGGACCGGCGGTCGGCGGCGGCGGCGTGCTGGCGCTGGCGCTGGACCTGCGGGTCTTCGGGCGGAGCGCGCATCTGCGGCTGCCGGAGGCCCGGCTCGGCTTCAACCTGGCCTGGGGCGGACTGCCGCGTCTGGTCTCGCTGGTCGGTCCGGCGCGGGCCAAGCGGCTGCTGTTCACCGACCTGCGGGTCGATCCGGCGCTGGCGCTCGATTGGGGTCTGGCCGACCTCGTCGCGGAGGACGGCGCCGCGGTCGACGAAAGCATGCGGCTGGCGGGCGAGGCGGCGGCGGTCCCGCCGCTGGCCCTGCGCATGACCAAGCGGGCCATCGACGCCCAGGCCGACCAGACGCGGCTGGCCCATGGCGACAGCGACCAGTTCCTGCTCGGCCGCCTGCTGCGCGACGCCGCGGCGGCAGCCAAGGCCTGAGACGACCTTTCAAATCAATCAGAATAGGGAGGACAAACGGATGACCACGCTCAAGACCGCTCTGCTCGCGGGTATGGCCGCCTTCGCCTTCACCGGCATCTTGGCCGGCACGGCGCAGGCACAGATCTCCGACAATGTGGTGAAGATCGCCGTGCTCGACGACATGACCGGCATCTATGCCGACCTTGCCGGGCGCGGCTCGGTGGTAGCCGCGCAGATGGCGGTGGAGGATTTCGGCGGCAAGGTCAAGGGCGCGCCGGTCCAGGTCGTCTTCGCCGACCACCAGAACAAGGCCGACATCGCCGCCAGCGTCTCCCGCCAGTGGATCGACCGCGAACAGGTCGACGTGATCGTCGATGTCGGCAACTCCGCCGCCGCGCTCGCGGTGCAGGAGGTGACGCGCGAGACCGGGCGGGTTCACCTGAACTCCACCGCCGGCACCACCGAGCTGACCAACGAGAAATGCTCCCCCACCGGCGTCCACTGGACCTACGACACCTACGCGCTCGCCAACGGCGCCGGCCGCGCCCTGACCCAGCAGGGCAACAAGTCCTGGTTCTTCATCACCGCCGACTACACCTTCGGCCGCAGCCTTGAAACCAACACCTCGAACGCAGTGAAGAAGGCCGGCGGCGAGGTCCTGGGCACGGTCCGGGCGCCGGTGGCCACGCCGGACTTCTCCTCCTTCCTGCTCCAGGCGCAGGCGTCGGGCGCGCAGGTGGTGGCGCTCGCCAATGCCGGCGGCGACTTCGTCAACGCGGTGAAGCAGGCCAACGAGTTCGGCCTGACCCAGGGCGGCCAGAAGATGGTCGGCATGCTGGTCTTCCTGACCGACATCGACAGCCTGGGCCTCGACGTCACCAAGGGGATGATCATCACCACCGGCTGGTATTGGGACACCGACGAGCGGACGCGGGAGTTCGCCAAGCGCTTCGGCCAGCGTCACGAGGGCAGGATGCCGACCATGGTGCAGGCCGGCGTCTATTCGGCGGTGCTGAACTACCTGAAGGCCATTGACGCCAGCGGCACCGACAAGGGGCTGACCGTGGTCAACCAGCTGAAGACCATGCCCATCGAGGACATGTTCGCCCGCAACGGCAAGGTCCGCGCCGACGGCCGCATGGTCCACGACATGCACCTCGTCGAGGTCAAGAGCCCGCAAGAGTCCAAGGGACGCTGGGACTATTACAAGATCCTCAGCACCATTCCCGGCAACGACGCCTTCCTGCCGCTGTCCGAAAGCAAGTGCCCCCTCGTCAAGGGCTGACGGGCGGGACCAATGGGGACGCGCCGGCCGGCAGTTCCGCCTGGAATCGCCGGCCGGCTGCACGACCGAAGAGTGGCAAGGGGGGTCGCATCGCCGATGACCGACGACATCATCCTGGAAGCGCGCAACCTGACGAAGGAGTTCAAAGGCTTCGTGGCGGTTCGGGGCGTGAACCTGCAAGTGAAGCGGGGCACCATCCACGCGCTGATCGGCCCGAACGGCGCCGGCAAGAGCACGGTGTTCAACCTGCTGACCAAGTTCCTGACGCC
>NZ_LGQY01000065.1:0-47649 GCF_003116065.1 Azospirillum sp. TSO5
CCCGCCACTCCGACTTTTTCGGCACGCTGGACTTCATGCATGATGCGCAGGAGCTTTGGGCTTTCTGCGCGCCGCACCGGCCGACCATCCTGACAGGCTTGCCGCTGGGCAGTTGGGCACCGGAGCAGAAGAAGCGCTGGGTCGCCCGCATGCTGGGGGCCGAGGTGCCGGTCATCACCTGCATGGCCCGCGACAAGGCCCGCTACGCCAGTCCCGGCGCCATCCTGGTCGATGACCGCGAGAAGGCCCGCGACCCGTGGGGGGCGGCCGGTGGCCGATTCATCCTCCACCGCAATGCCGCGGACAGCATCGCCGAATTGGCGAGGCTGGGATTCTGAACATGACTAAGGGGCGGCACTTGCGCGCCGCCCCCTATTCCAACAAACCCGCTTACTCGGCAGCCGCTGCCTTGGCCTCGCGGCTGGTCCTCCACAGCGACACCACCACGCCGCCGGCGATCAGGGCGAAGGTGACGCCCAGCGCGATCAGCGGGTCGGGCTTGCCGAAGACTTGCGTGTAGAAAATCTTGCCGCCGATGAACACCAGCACCAGCGCCAGCGCGTATTTCAGATAACGGAAGCGGTGGACCATCGCCGCCAAGGCGAAGTACAGCGCGCGCAGGCCCAGGATGGCGAAGATGTTGCTGGTGTAGACCAGATACGGGTCGGTGGTGATGGCGAAGATCGCCGGCACGCTGTCGACCGCGAAGACCAGATCGGCCAGTTCCACCATGATCAGCGCCAGCAGCAACGGCGTGGCCGTCCAGCGCATCGCGCCGCTGTCGCCCACCGGCTGCTTGACGATGAAGTGATGGCCGTGGAAGCGGTCGGTAACGCGGATGCGACGCTTCAGGAACCGCAGGATGGCATTCTCGCCGATGTCGGTCTCCTCGTCCTTCGCAAACAGCATCTTGATGCCGGTCAGCAGCAGGAAGGCGCCGAAGACATAGAGAATCCAGTGGAATTCCGACACCAGAGCGGCACCGGCGCCGATCATCAGGCCACGCAGCACGATGACGCCCAGGATGCCCCAGAACAGCACGCGGTGCTGCAACTCGCGGGGCACAGCGAAATAACTGAAGATCAGCGATATGACGAAGACATTGTCCAGTGACAGGCTCTTCTCGACGAAGAAGCCCGTGTAGTACTGCAACCCGGCCTCGCCGCCCATCGACCACCAGACCCAGCCGCCGAACAGCATGGCGACCGCGATGTAGAAGGCGGAGAGCTTCAGGCTTTCACCGACGCCGATGACATGGTCGCGCCGATTGAGAAAACCCAAGTCCAGAACCAGAAGCGTCAGGACGATCCCAACGAAAACGAGCCAAATCCAAACCGGTTTTCCCAGAAATTCCAGGAAAATCGTTGCAAACAAACCGTCCATTGCAAAACCCACTTGATGACGCTGCGTGAGCGGTGAGATCAAGCGGTTCCGACATCACGACCGACGCCTCGGCCGTCAGAGGGGCCCGGACCCGAACTTCCTCGCAGATGGTGTCACCGCGCCGCAGGTCAAGATGGCCGCAAACAGCGACAAGGCGGCGAAAGCAAAAACATCGCACGGCGTCTTTCGCTGGCCTTTGCGAGTCGCACCGCCGGCAACGTCGGAATGCCGGCCGCACTGCGGAAAACTGCGGCTGGATGGACGGGACCGGCATCGGGACTCGGCGCTTGATGCAATGCCGCCACAGATGGCGAAGAAATGACCGGCAAGAAAAACACCGATGGTTGCCCAATCTGTGTTCGCTCTTGTGCGGATGGTGCCGTTCTGCCAATAACTCCGAAAAACCGAAACCAAACCGAACAAATGGAGTTTTGCATGAACCAGGCCGAGCTGATCGAAACCGTCGCCACCAACGCCGGCATCAAGAAGGCCGACGCGGCCAAGGTCGTTCAGGCTGTGTTCGAGGGCATCTCCGGCGCGCTGGGCCGCGGCGAAGATGTGCGGCTGGCCGGTTTCGGCATCTTCGAGGTGGCCGAGCGCGCCGCCCGTGAAGGCCGCAACCCGCGCACCGGCGAAGTCGTGGCGATCGCCGCCTCCAAGGCTCCGAAGTTCAAGCCGGCCAAGCAGCTGCGCGATCTGGTGAACGGCTGATCCGCCCGCAACCACGTCCCAGGGGGAGCGCAGCCATGTCCATCGATCAAACCGAATTGCAATCGCTGACCGCCAAGGTCGTCGCCGCCTATGTCGGCAACAACTCGGTGCCGGTTCAGGATCTGCCCACGCTGATCAACAGCGTCCAGGTGGCCTTCCGCAATCTGGGCGACGACAAGCCGGCCCCGGCCAAGGCCGAACTGGTTCCGGCGGTCGCGATCAAGAAGTCGGTCACGCCGGAATTCATCGTCTGCCTGGAGGACGGGAAGAAGCTGAAGATGCTGAAGCGGCATCTGAAGACCGTCTATGACATGACGCCGGACGAATATCGCGCCAAGTGGGGCCTGCCGCCGGAATACCCGATGGTCGCCCCGAATTACGCCAAGGCGCGTTCCGAGATGGCGACCAAGCTCGGGCTTGGCCGCAAGCGTGCGGCGGCCGAATAACGGCTTACGCCCAACGCTGTCGAGAGAGAGGCGCGTCCCCAGGGGCGCGCCTTTTTCTTTTTCCGCACCCTGCCGCCGGTCTGCGCAGCGCGTCATCTCGCGGGCTACCCCCTTCCCGTTCAACGGCCTATGACTAATGTTCAGGTAGCGAAGCGCCTCGGCCTTCCCATCTAGGGTTCCGGTAGGGTTCATGGGCCGTGTGCGGTCCTATCACCTTCCTCGCCGCAGAGGCATAGTCGCCTCCCGCTATGTCTGTTGACCGGTGGCCGACCTGCCGCCGATCCACTTCGCGGCTGCGGCATGACGGTGGCATATCAAGGGCGGCCCGCCCGGAACGATGCCGGCCGATTGGAAGGGTGACACCCGCCCGAAAGGCACCTTGCCGAAGGTCTTGGGTCATAGGATTGCCTCCTCCCCCAGACTGCCGGTGCGGGTGGAAGAAGAGCTTGGGTATACGCCGAAAAACACCCGGAACACGCCCTTTACAGGGTTGATCCGCCGCATTTCCGCGGCCACATTAACATTGTCGAAAGGACGCAGTTCCTTGAGACACCGGGCAAAATAGAACCCCACAACAAACCAGAACCAGCCAGAGCCGAAGCGACGGACGATATTCCTGCGTCCGCCGATGGACAATCGCCTCTAAGGCGACCCCGCCATGGGCCCCGACATGGGCCGGCCTTCGAAAATCGGCCGTCCCAGGAAGCGTTGGAGAGGAGGCATTCGCGTGCTGAAGAAACTGCTGACCGGTGAAAGCGCCAGCCTGACCCGCTACATCGAGGAGTCCAAGCGCTTCCCCATCCTTGCGCCGGACGTCGAACGCGACCTCGCCATCGCCTGGCGGGAGCGCGGAAGCCCGCAGGCCCTGGAACAACTCGTGGGCAGCCACCTCCGCCTCGTCATCAAGATCGCCCGCGGCTTCGGCGGTTACGGCCTGCCGCTGGTCGATCTGGTCGCCGAAGGCAATGTCGGCCTGATGCAGGCGGCCCAGAAATTCGATCCGCAGCGCGGTTTCCGCTTCGCCACCTACGCCACCTGGTGGATCCGCGCCGCGATCCAGGAATACATTCTGCACAGCTGGTCGCTGGTGAAAATGGGCACCACCGCCGCGCAGAAGAAGCTGTTCTTCAACCTGCGCCGCCTGAAAAGCCAGATGGCCGAGTTGGAACAGGGCGATCTGTCGCCGGAGACCGTGGCCACCATCGCCGCCGAACTGGATGTTCCGGAGACCGAGGTGGTGGAGATGAACCGCCGTCTGGCTGCCAACGACAGTTCGCTCGACGCCACCCTGTCGACCGACGGCGAGACCAACTGGTTGGAACTGCTTGCCGACGACCGCCCCACCCAGGACACCATGCTGGCCGATGCCGACGAACTGGCGCTACGCCGCCGGCTGGTCGGGCAGGCGCTGGACCGGCTGGATGCGCGTGAACGCCGCATCCTGTTCGAACGCCGCCTGAAGGACGATCCGTCCACGCTGGAAGCGCTGAGCCAGCAGTTCTCGGTTTCGCGCGAACGGGTCCGCCAGATCGAGGTGAGGGCCTTCGAAAAGCTCCAGAAAGCCGTGCTCAGCGCCGCGCAGGCCCTGCGCCGTCCGGCCACGCCAATGGTGGCCTGACCCACCCGGTTACCCTGTCGGGCGGACACGATGCCGGACGGGGATCTTGCGGAGCCGGCCAGCCAGCCGGCCACCGCATCGTTGCCGCGGGCATTCAGCCCGCCAGTTGCCTCCAGACCTGTCACCTTCACGCCGGCGGCGCCCTTGGCCCGCCGGCATTTTCTTGCGCGGACAGGCTATCGCCGGGTCTCAGTCGGTTGTCACACATTGCGCTTATTGCTGCTTTTGGGTGTTGTGCGACAAAGTGGCCGGTTTAAAGATGCGAATGATTGCGCATGATGTGCGGCTCGCGGGAAAGATTGCATTTTCTCCAATACTTAGTACGCTAGTCATATCTCAAATGGGAGAGGGGCTCCATGTCGCACGCTGCCCAGACTCAATCGATCATTGACCGCATCACCTTCCTGCGCATCGACGAGGCGACGAAGGCGACGCTGCGGGAGTTCCAGCCCTATCTGGCGCAGCGCATCGATCAGATTCTCGAGGAATTCTACGTCTATCTCCGTTCGGTGCCGCAGGTGGCGCCGATGCTGGTCAATCCAGCAGTGACCGGCCGGGCGCGCGAACTGCAGAAGCAGCACTGGTTGCGCAACGTCTTCACCGGCACCTTCGATGATGCCTATGTCAGCCAGGTTCTGAAGATCGGTCAGACCCACCAGCGCATCGGGCTAGAACCGCGCTGGTATACCGGCGCCTACTGCTTCACCCTGAACAAGCTGATCGAACTGGCCGCCCAGATCCACCGCAAGAAGCCGGAAAAGCTGTCGCAGCTCCTCCAGGCCATCAACAAGGCGGTGTTCCTGGACATGGACCTCGCCACGTCGGTCTATATCGATCTGAACACCGCGGCGATCATCGCGCGGGAACTGGGCAGCACCGCAGACAGCTTCGAGCGCGAGGTGAAGGGCGTGGTCCAGGCGGTGGCAAGCGCCGCCCAGCAGCTCCAGGGCACCGCCCAGGCGATGAGCCGCACCGCTGAAACGACGAGCGAGCAGTCGACCCAGGTCGCCGCCGCCGCGGAAGAAGCGTCCGTCAACATCCAGACGGTCGCCGCAGCGGCGGAGGAGCTGACCGCCTCCATCGGCGAAATCAGCCATCAGGTGACCCAGTCGGCCGCCATCGCCAATGCCGCGATGACGGAGGCCGAACGGACCAATGCCACCGTGCAGGGGCTTGCCGACGCCGCCAGCCGCATTGGTCAGGTGGTGAAGCTGATCCACGACATCGCCAGCCAGACCAACCTGCTGGCGTTGAACGCCACCATCGAGGCCGCCCGCGCAGGCGAGGCCGGCAAGGGCTTCGCGGTCGTGGCGAGCGAGGTGAAGAGCCTCGCTAACCAGACCGCCAAGGCGACGGAAGAGATCAACTCGCAGATCGGGGCCGTCCAGGGTGCGACACAGGAGGCGGTCGGCGCCATCCGCTCCATCTCCGGCACCATCGCCCGAATCAACGAGATCTCCACCTCCATCGCCACCGCCATGGAGGAACAGGGTGCCGCCACGACCGAGATCGCCCGCAACGTCCAGCAGGCCTCGATCGGTACCCGCGAAGTCAGCGAGACCATCGTCGCGGTGAACGCCTCCGCCAACAACGCCGGCGAAGAGGCTCGTGAAGTGCTGGAGGCGACCAACGAGCTGTCTCGCCAGTCCAACACCTTGCGGACAGAGGTCGAACGCTTCCTTGCCCGCGTCCGCGCCGGCTGATCCGACCCACAGGTTTGGAAATGAAAATGGCGCGTTCCACGGAACGCGCCATTTTCATATCGATGCCTTGAACTGGCCAATCCGCCCGGACAGGGCGGTTCACGGCATCGTGCGAACAACCAGATCGCTGACCGGAATATTCTCGGCCTGAGCGGCGCGGCGAACATCGTCGGCGCTGCGCCAATGGCTGCGACCGCCCAGGCTGGTGAGAACACCGCCCCGCATCGCCACGAACAGACCCGTACGCCCCAGATTGACAATTCTCATCATGATTTTACCCCCGCCCGATCCCGTGGATTTTAGAGAATTTATTTAGATTCTTTCTCTTGAAGAGAATAACTCTCTGTCCATAAGAAGTATCAGCACATATCCGATCGCGTCAATAAGACTTCCGCCACTCAACCCGCTGACGAGTTCATAGGTCGATCTTTACCTGAAAGCCCTTGCTTTCATCCCGCCACCTTCTCCAATAGATTTATTTTTGCTTTATTGAAAATTTTAGAGACTTTCGCTATACCCACGTGATGGCTCCGCCTGTCCAAAAGCCTTATCCCGACAGCGCCGCGTGGGAACGACCGCGTGCCGTGTAGGGTTGTCACCGAAAGCCGCTGTCCAATCGACGGCATGCAGCGGGGATGAACCTGCGAGGCATCGGCATCATGGCAACTGCACACCGCCGCACCGGCTCCTACGGTACGGCCAACAACGACAGCCTCGGCGCGGATTCGGACGATAGCGACGGCAAACGCGCCGTTCTGGCGCTGCCACTGACGATCCGTCCGGCGAGGCAGGAGGATTTGCCGGCCCTGGAGTGGTTCGGCCAGCACACCCCCCATCGCGAGATCATAACGGGTGCCTTCCGTCTGCAGGAACGCGGCGACGGCTTCATGCTGCTGGCCGATGTCAACGGCTTCCCGGCCGGCCAAATCTGCATCGATTTCCTGCGCAAGCGGCCGAGTGGCCGGGCCACGCTGTGGGCTCTGCGCGTGTTCCAGCCGTTCCGTGGGCTGGGCATCGGCCGCCGGCTGGTGCGGGCGGCCGAGCGGGTCGTGATTCAGCGCGCCGTCCCCTACGCCGAGTTGGGCGTCGACCGCGACAATGCCGGCGTCCTGCCCTTCTATGAACGGCTGGGATACGAACATTGTGGCCGGGAACGCGGCCAGTTCCTCTACCATACGCCCGAGGGACGGCTGGTCCGTGTCGCCATCGACCAATGGCTTCTGCACAAGCGGCTGGGTGAGGGCGCGGAGTCCGCCACCGCAGGCCCCGACAATGGTCGTTGCCTGCGGCTTGCGGGGGACTGACCGCTATTCTGCCGCCAGCGCCGCGCCCACCGGAAGGGGCACCAGCCGGGCCGCCCGCCTGCGCGGCAGGAAGATGCGGGCGCCATCCAGGATGCTGCCCAGTTCGCTCATCGCATCGACCGCCATGCACAACGCAACCGGCGGAAGCCAGCGGTCGAACAGTTGCGCCGCCACCTCCGCATCGCCGCCCTGGACCGCGGCCAGGGAATCCAGCAGGGCCGCCTCGTCGGCGCTGATGCGGCTGCAGGCCGGACAGCGGATCTCCGGCTTGCTGGCACCCGCCACCGCGAAGGTGCCGAGCAGCGCGAACAGCGGCAGCAGCGCCGTGTTCGGCACGCCGGCCACGTTCAGCCCAATGCGCATCGACGCCATTGCCCCGGCGGTGCCGGCGCGGAACCACTGGCGAACTCCGGTCAACAGCGCCCGTTCGGCCGTGGTCAGGTCCATCACAGTCCAGGGTGACGGCCGCCCCTCTTCCATCGTCCCGCACATGCCGCAGCTCCTTCATCCGGTTGCAGGACCATCCTAACGCCTCTCAATTCTAATTGCGAGTGATTCTTATTTGCTGTCATGCTTGTGACAAAAATCGGACGCCCGTGACAGCCGGAATGCCGGAAAGGTCGCGTTAACGAACCGCGGCAATCCTGAACCGACTCGCAGTACAGGGGGATCGGTGGGGATGATTCGGACACTACGGGGAGCTGTTTTCGGACTGGTCACGGTGATCGGAATTGCTGTTGCGGCGGGCTTGACGGTGGCCCATCCGGCAGCGGCCCAGATCGTTCTGAAGTCCGCCTATGGGGAGGCGTCGCTAGCCGGCCCGGCCAAGGCGCGCGGCGCGGTGGTGTGGAGCCACGGCCGCTCGGTGGACTCCGAGGATTCGGAGGCGCCCACCCCGCTCTACATGAAGGCGCTGCGCGACGCCGGCTGGGACGTCTATCGGCTGGACCGCATGCGCGTCAGCGACACGCTGCCCAACAGCTCCCGCGCGCTCGCCAGCTATTCGGAAGCGCTGAAGGCCAAGGGATATCGCCGGGTCGCCCTGACCGGTCAATCCTTCGGCGCCTTCATCTCGCTGATCGCCGCGGGTCAGACCAACGCCATCGACGCCGTCGTCGCCACCGCCCCCGCCGCCTTCGGCAACTTCACCGAGGCGTTCGACAGCTACCGCGAGAACGCCGCCCAGCTCTGGCCGATCCTGCGCGAGGTTCGCCGGGCGCGGGTGATGATGTTCTTCTTCCACGGCGATGATTTCGATCCGGGCGGGCGCGCCGAGCCGGCCCGCAACATCCTGACACAGCGCGGACTGAGCAGCCTGATCGTCGACCAGCCGTCGCTGCTGACCGGCCATGGCGCCGCCAACACCGGCCTGTTCGTCCGCCGCTTCGGCGCCTGCATCGTCCGCTTCGCCGAGGGTCCGCCGACCCCGAACGATCCGCCCTGCGACGAATCCTGGGGCCGCAGCCCCAGCGCGGAACTGCTGCAGGCGGCCCTGCCCGCCAACGCGTCGGGTTCCGCCAAGGGCAACGACGCGACCGCGGCGCTCCGTCCCTACATCGGCATGTGGTACGGCAGCTACATCAATGGCCGCGAGGTCGCGCTGTCGGTGGAAAAGGCGGAGGGCGACGCCGTCTATGCCGACTATGTGCTCGGCGCCGGCATGGAAGCCGACCAGCCCTTCGAGCGGGTCCACCGCAAGGGCCGGATCGAGAATGGCGAACTGGTCTTCGACGAGAAGGGCCGCAACATCCTGCGCTACCGCCTGCGCCCTGACGGCCGCGTTGCCGCCAGCTGGCTGGACAAGGACGGCCATGGCCGGCTCGACACCGTGCTGCGCCGGGTGAACTGACGTCCAGGGCGGCGGGCCGCTCAGCCCACCGCCCTCTCCTCCTCAGCCCTCTGCCAGGAAGTTGCGGACGATTGCGATCTGCTCGTCCGTCATCAGGGACGGGGCGTGGCCGGTGTTGGGGAATTCCACCACCTGCACCAGACCGGCCGCCCCCGGCCCGCGCGCCGCCATCCGCTCCGCCGTCTCGGCGCTCAACAGGTCCGAATCCGCACCGCGCAGGACCAGCACCGGGCAACGCACGCGGTCCCATAGCGCCCACAGATCGACGTCGGCGATGGGCGCGGTCTTGAACGCCTCCCCGATCGCGGGATCATAGGCAAGGCGGAACCGGCCATCGGGCATCGGGCGGGCGCTGTGCTCCGCCATATGGCGCCAGCATTCATCGCTGATCGTGCCGAAGCCCATCAAGACGAAGCGCAGGTAGGATTCCAGCGCCGGCAGATCCTCGAACACCGGGTCCTTGCCGACATAGTCGGCGATCCGCTGCAATCCGGCCTGGGCGATGAAGGGACCGACGTCGTTGATGACCATGCGGCGGATCGGGCTGTTGGCCTGCGCCGCCAGCGTCATGCCGATCAGACCGCCCATCGAGGTGCCGACCCAGTCGACCGTCTCCACCCCCATGCGGGCGATCAGCGCCACCATGTCGGCGCAATATTGCGGATAGCCGTAAAGCGCCGGCACCGGCAGCCAGTCGCTGCGCCCGCGCCCGACCACGTCCGGGCAGGCAACCCGCCAGCCGTCGGCCAGGGCCAGCGCCAGCCGGTCGAAGTCCCGGCCGTTCCGGGTCAGCCCATGGACGCACACTGCCGTCCGCGCGGCGTCGTCACGCCCCCACTGGGTGTAGGCGATCTTGTGGAACCCGGCGGCGCTGAGGCCGAGGACGTTGCGTTCGGACATCGGCACGGGCGGGCACTCCTGTTCGGATTTGACTTCCCGATTCAACGGGCTCATCCCTTTTTCGGCGATTTGGCGCCGCGTGGCAACTCCGCCTCCGCATCGCGTCCGGCGGCGGCGCGGATGGCGGGCAGTGCCGGCGACGGTTCCGCCACTGATCGGTCGAAGGGGTGCCGGGTATCGTCGTAAATGCGGCGGATGATACGGACATAGTTGCGTGTCTCCGCATAGGGCGGAACGCCCTTGTAGCGGTCGACCGCCCGTTCGCCGGCATTGTAGCCGGCCAGCGCCAGCGTCACGTCGCCCTGGAAATAGGCCAGCAGCCAGCGCAGATACTTCACCCCGCCGGTGATGTTTTGCTTGGGGTCGAAGACGTCGCCGACGCCGAAGCGGTCGGCCGTGTCGGGGATCAGCTGCATCAGCCCGGCAGCGTCCTTCGGCGACATCGCATCGGTGCGGAAGGCGCTTTCCGCCTGGATCACCGCCAGCACCAGCGCCGGGTCGATACCGTATTTCGGCGCGATCGAGTTGACCAGCGCCACCACCTCCGCCGGGGGAGGACCGATCTCGCGCACCGGGCCGCCACCGGGACGGCACCAGGGACGGATGCGCCCCATGCGGCCGGGAACGTAATTGACCAGCCGCCGCGCCTCCGGATGCCCGCGCGAGGCGGCGGCGCGCAGCCACGCGGTGCCGAGCCGCCGGTCCTTGCGCACGCCTTTTCCGAACAGATAACGGCGGGCCAGCCGGAAGGCGGCATTGGCGTCGCCCTGCTCGGCCAGTTCGCAATCGGTGGATTTGGCCTTGAGCGAGGGTGGGGGCAGTTCGGCCACCGCGTCCGGCTTCGCTGCGGATTTGGCATCCGCCGCTGTGGCAATGGGTGCCGACGCGATGCCGGCGCCCCACAGCACCAGCGCAATCAACGGCACCATCACGACACGACGAACCAGCAAACCTCGACCCTCCTGCTTTCCCGCATCATTCCGCGGGAAGCGGAAGTATGGTGTTGCAACCTGCCGACGACAAGGGCTGGTCAAGGTCCCCGGCGGCGGCGGCCCTGCTTCTTCGGAGCGCCTTCGGGAATGCCGCGGCCCTGGCGGGCGCTGCTGATTCCGATGCTGCCAGGGGTCTCCAGTCCCAGATCCATCGCCTCCAGCCGGCGCAGCTCGTCGCGCAGGCGGGCGGCCTCTTCGAATTCCAGATCGGCGGCGGCGGCGCGCATGCGCTTTTCCAGATCGGCGATGACGTTCTTGAGGTTGTGCCCGACCAGCTCGTTGGCGTTCAGACCGGTCTTTACCGTCACATGGTCGCCGCGCTCGAACACGCTTTCCAAAATGTCGCCGATGGCCTTCTTCACCGATTCCGGCGTGATGCCGTGTTCCAGGTTGTAGGCCATCTGCTTCTCGCGGCGGCGGGCCGTCTCGTCGATGGCGTACTTCATGCTGTCGGTGATCTTGTCGGCATAGAGGATCGCCCGGCCATCGACGTTGCGCGCCGCACGGCCGATGGTCTGGATCAGCGAGGTCTTGGAACGTAGATAGCCTTCCTTGTCGGCATCCAGGATCGCCACCAGCGCGCATTCCGGGATGTCCAACCCCTCGCGCAGCAGGTTGATGCCGACCAGCACGTCATAGGCGCCCAGCCGCAGGTCGCGGATGATCTCGATGCGCTCCAGCGTCTCCACGTCGGAGTGGATGTAGCGCACGCGCAATCCCGCCTCGTGCATGTACTCGGTCAGCGCCTCCGCCATCTTCTTGGTCAGGGTGGTGACCAGCACGCGATAGCCCTTGGCGACCACCTCCTTGCATTCGCCGATCAGGTCATCGACCTGGGTTTCGGTCGGACGGACGATCACCGGCGGGTCGATCAGGCCGGTCGGGCGGACCAACTGCTCGGTGAAGACGCCGCCGGTGCGCTCCAACTCCCACGGGCCGGGGGTGGCGGAAACGAAGACCGTCTGCGGCCGCATCCCCTCCCATTCCTCGAACTTCAGCGGCCGGTTGTCCTTGGCGCTGGGCAGGCGGAAGCCGTAATCGGACAGCGTCGATTTCCGCACCAAGTCGCCGCGATACATGCCGCCGATCTGCGGCACCATGACGTGGCTCTCGTCGACGATCAGCAACGCGTCGCCCGGCAGATACTCGAACAGGGTCGGCGGTGGGTCGCCCGCCGCGCGGCCGGTCAAGTAGCGGGAATAGTTCTCGATACCGGCACAGGACCCGGTTGCCGCCATCATCTCGATGTCGAAGGTGGTGCGCTGTTCCAGCCGTTGCGCTTCCAGCAGCTTGCCCTCGGCGGCGAACTCCTCCAGCCGGTCCTTCAGGTCCTTCTTGATCTGGTTGATCGCCTGATTCAGCGTCGGCTTCGGCGTCACATAGTGGCTGTTCGGGTAGACGCGCACGGCCTCCAGCGCCGCGAGCTTTTCTCCGGTCAGCGGATCGATCTCGTGGATGCCTTCGATCTCGTCGCCGAACAGCGAGATGCGCCACGCCCGGTCTTCCATGTGGGCCGGGAACAGCTCCACCGTGTCGCCGCGCACGCGGAACAGGCCGCGGCCGAAGGCTGCGTCGTTGCGCTTGTACTGAAGCTCCGTCAACTTGCGCAGCAGCTCCGGCTGGGCGATCACCTCGCCCTTGCGCAGATCGACGGTCATCTCCGAATAGGTCTCGACCGAGCCGATACCGTAGATGCAGGACACCGACGCGACGATGATGACGTCGTCGCGCTCCAGCAGAGCCCGCGTCGCCGAATGGCGCATACGGTCGATCTGCTCGTTGATCGAGGATTCCTTCTCGATATAGGTGTCGGTGCGCGGGACGTAGGCTTCCGGCTGATAATAGTCGTAGTAGGAGACGAAGTATTCTACCGCATTGTTCGGGAAGAATGACTTCATCTCGCCATACAGCTGCGCCGCCAGCGTCTTGTTGGGCGCTAAAATCAGCGTCGGACGCTGCACCGTCTGGATGACGTGCGCCATGGTGAAGGTCTTGCCCGACCCGGTGACGCCCAGCAACACCTGATCCTTCTCGCCCTGCCGCAGCCCGGCAGTCAGCTCCTCAATCGCATTCGGCTGGTCGCCCGCGGGTTCGAATTCCGACGAAATGACGAACTGCTTTCCGGCTTCCAGCTTCGCGAGCGGCCGGGCGGGAATGGCGGACAGAACGGGACTTGCCATGGGGCGGCGATCCGATCAGAGGAGGGGTACGGAACGGGAACCGATTATATGGCCGCAACGCCCCCGTCTGTCGAGCGCAGGCTGAGCGGCACTGCATCCCGTGCAGGGCGAGACGCAGCACCGACCTGGAACCGCCTTACTGTTGTCCCAGCGCCTTCGGGTTCGAGATTCCCAGACGCGCCTGGACAATGGCCTCCAGCGAATCCATCAGCACGTCCTGGCCTTCGTGGTCGAAATCACCGGCGCCGATCTCGATGCACAGTCGGTGCTGCAGAGCCTCCACCCGCTTGCGCAGATCGTCGCCGGACAGGGCGTCGTCGGCATCCTCGCCATAGAGCAGGGCAAGGGCCGCCAGCATCGAATGGCCGGCGGTGTCCAACCCCTTCAATTCGCGCTCGGCGATCTCCAGCGCGTTGGCGACCATCAGCGCGGCGAAGCGCGCTTCCGGCGCCACATGGGGAAGTACATCGGCACGGAAGGTGGAGGCGGCGATCTGCAGCAGACCGCGGGCGTCGGGATTGGCGCGCATCAGGCCACCTTCTCCACCGCACCGGACGCCATGCCGCCGATGGCGCGGAGATGGCGCAGCATGTCCATCTCGATCTCCGGCAACATCCGCCCGGTCAGCGCCAGTTCCAGCGACGGCTCGGCACCGGAGCTGTGGCGCAGCCCCTGCTCCACCGCGATGGCCGCCCAGCGCAGGTAAGCGGCCGTCTCCCAATAGGCGACGCGCGCCGGATCGACGCGGCGGCCGGAGGTCTCCTCATAGCCGGCATAGAAGTCCGCCCGGTCGGCGATGCCGCCCGCCTCGCGGTCGGGCCGGCGGAACCGCCAGGAGCGGGCGCAGAACCAGCCCAGATCCTCCATCGGGTCGCTGAATCCGGCGAACTCCCAATCCAGAATCGCGGTCAGCGCGCCGTCCTTGACCAGATAGTTGCCGGTGCGGAAATCGCGATGGCACAGCACCACCGCCCCCGGCAACGGCGCGTTGACCTCCATCCAGCGCAGGCCCCAGGCGATCACCGGATCGCGGCGCCCAAGGTCGCCGAACCAGCGGCGATACTGGGCGAGCGTCTCCTGCGCCGGGCATTCCGGCACCTCGCCCAACCGCTCCAGCCCCTCGGTCTCCGGGGCGATCCGGTGCAGCAGGCCGAGTTGCCGGCCAAGCTCGCGCGCCAGTTCCGGTTGGCCCGCTTCCGACCGCGTCACCGCATGGCCGGCGCCCAGCCCCTCGGCGCGGCGCATGATGTAGAAATCATGGCCCAGCACGGCCGGGTCGTCGCAGGCGAACAGCGGTTCCGGCGCCATCACCCCGCCGGCGAAGGCGGCACGCAGCACCACGAACTCCCGCAGCTTGCCGATGCTGGCGGAGATGCGCCCGCCACCCTCCGCCCGCAGCACGCAGGCATGGCGCCCGGCCAGCGGTCCGCCGTCGATGTCCAGCGTCACCGCCAGGTTCAAGGAGATTGCACCACCACCGAGCCGTCCATCCTCCGTCACCACGATGCGGGATGCGCCGGCCTGAGCGGCCAGCCAATTCTCCAGACGAACCCGGTTGTCACCGGACAGCAGCGAAGGCGGGGACTGGTCGGACGCTTTCACGACGTGCATGGCGTTCTCCCTTCAGAGATTGCTTGGCGCGTTGGCCCGCGCGTCTCGTGCAAATATGGCGTCGATGGTAGGCACGAAGGGCTGTTGCCGACAAGTTTCACCTTGGTCAAAAAAGCGAATCCACCCCCAAAAAAGTCGGCCCCTCCCCCGCCGGGCAGGCGGGAAAGGGGCCGACTTTTGCATAAAGCGGAGAGAGCTTACGCCGCGACCGGACGGTTCGCCGCCTGCTCCTGGCCGGCCGTGTTGGCCTGCTGGGTGGCGGGGACCGGGGCCGGCTTGGCCTCGCGGACCGGCAGCATGTCACCGATACCGAAGGCGACGGCCATCAGGTTCGGCACCGCCATGGCGGCGAGCAGAACCGACCACAGCTCCAGCGACAGGGTGCCCAGCGGGTTGACCAGGGCCGCGGTGGCCGACGAGGCGACCAGGGCGGCGGACAGCCAGGCTTCCGGCTTGGCGCAGAAACGGCCGGCGGTGCGCTTGCCGCCCTTGGCGGTCACCCGGAAGGCATCCTGTTTGCGGAACAGGCCACGGACGACGGCCAGGGCGACGGTGGTGGACAACGCCATGCCGACCGCGCAGGCACCCAGGCTCTCCTTCCAGCTGTTGCCGGAGGCGTAGCGCGAGGCCAGCAGGCTGGAACCGGCACGCAGGACCAGGGCACCCAGCACGGCGGCGGTGGCGGCCACCGGCGGCAGGTGCAGCGGCAGAACCAGCGAGGCGAAGGTCCAGACCACGGCGGCGGCGGCGGCGAACAGGCCGACGGCGTCGGACCACCAGCGGATCCAGTTGGTGACGTAGCCCAGCTTCTGCCGCGCGCTCAGCTCGGCCGAACCCGGCAGGAACTTCTTCCAGTGGGCGCGGACGATCTGCGTGGAGCCGAACACCCAGCGGTCACGCTGCTTGCGGAACTGCATGAAGTTGTCCGGGGCCAGACCGGCGCCCAGCCGCTCGTCGGTGTAGGCGGCGCGGTAGCCGGCCGACAGAATGCGCAGGCCCAGTTCGGTGTCCTCGCAGATGCCGGCTTCCGACCAGCCGCCGACCTGATCCATCGCCGAGCGGCGGAGCATGATCATCGTGCCGTGGCAGATGAAGGCTTGGCTCGACACGCCCTCCTGCATACCGACGTCGAAGAAGGGGCGGTATTCGGCGGTCATGGCGGCCTTCAGCGCCGTCTCGTGGCCGTCGCGGTGCTCCTGCGGGGCCTGGACGATGCCGACCGACGGATCGGCGAAGGTCGGGGCCAGCTTCGACAACCATTCGGGCGACACCGTGTAGTCGGCATCCAGCACGGCGACGATTTCGGCCGACGGATCGGTGTGGCGCAGAGCGGCGTTCAGGGCGCCGGCCTTGAAGCCGGAGATCTTCTTGTACCAGTGGAACTTGAACTTCGGACCCAGCGCCCGGCACATCTCCTCCACCGGACGGACGAGATGCTCCTCCTCGGTGTTGTTGATGAGGACGACGACCTCATAGTTCGGGTAGTCCAGACGCGACAGCGAGGCCAGCGTGGCGTTCAGCACGTCCGGCTGCTCGCGGCAAGCGGCGACGTGGATGGAGACCATCGGCTTGTGGTCGATGCTGGGCACGGCATGCGGCAGCAGCGCCGGGGCGCGGCCGGTCAGCAGCCGGCGGGCAACGTCCACCAGATCGGCGAAGGCGACGCTCATCATCAGGGCGCCCAGCGCGAAGGCGGAGCCCCAGGTGGTCAGCGCACCGAAGGTCAGATACTCGGCGAAGGCACCGGCCACGGCGGAACCGATGGCGAAGCCGATGATGTTGGCGCCCATCGAGGCGGCCAGCGCGAAACCGGCATTGGTCCGGCGGCGGAACACCGCGAAAGCCGACAGGGCGAGGCCGACGGCGAGCGCGACGCCCGCACCGACCCGGTCGCCATAGGGGGCGGCGACCGCACCGGTCATCGACCATTTCGGCTGACGGTCGGCATCCAGCACGCCCCAGGTCGGGCCGGGCGAGCCTTCGATGGTCGACTTCCAGATGCCGTCGAAGGCTTCGACGACGTTGTAATGGATGCCGAGAGCGTTGGCTTCCGCCGCGAACCCACGAACGACAGCGGCCTGCGCCTCCGGCGTCGGATAGGCGTCGTGGAAGTTCTCGCCGCCCGACGGCCAGCCCACCTCGCCCACGAACAGCTGCTTGCCCGGATGCGCCTTGCGCACGGTGTCGAGCCGGTCGCGGATCCAGGTCAGCGCATCGGTGACCGGCACGCCTTCCCAGTAGGGCAGCACGTGGACGCCCATGAAGTCGGACGCCTTCACCGTGGCATCGGCCTTGACCATCTCCGACCACACGTCGGCGGTGCCGACCTTGATCGAAGCCGGAACGGCGGCGCGCACGCGCTTGATGTAGCCGGCCAGTTCGGCGTCGGTCAGTTCGGCACGCAGCAGCGTCTCGTTGCCGACGACGATGCGCTTGATGCCGCGGAATTCCTTGGCCAGCGCGATGCCGTGCAGCACTTCGCGCTCGTTGCGGACTTTGTCCTTGCTCAGCCAGATGCCGAGCGTGACGTCCAACCCCTTGGACACCGCGATCTCAGGCACCTCGCCCTGCGAGCCGAGCGTCGAGTAGGTACGGACGCCATCGGCGAAGCCGGCAATGGCGGTCATGTCCTTCTCGATGTCCTTGCGCGGGACGATCGGCTGGTGGTTGGGATCGTAATTGCGGCCCGAAGGCGAATAGGACACGGATTCGATGCGGCCGGGTTCCGCGTCCACCGCCGTGGGCGCGTTGCGCCAGGACCAGAAGGACGCGTGGCCGGCGGTCACGGCCAGCAGTGCGGCGGCGATGGCTGCGCGCCGGATCGAGTTCTTCGGGTTGCTCATGGGGAGTTCGCGTTGCCCTGTTGCTGGGTGGCCGTTCGCCACCGGACATCCGCACAAACGGGCAGACCGACTTCCCTATTCCGTCACTTCCAAAAATTTTTTGTGCGCTGCGGAGAGCGGAACCCTGACGGTCGCCCCCTGTTGGACAACGTCCGGTTCCATACTCCCAAAACACAGGAGAGCGCCCCATGGCCACCCGCCACGAAGACAGCCCGGAACACAAGAAGGCCCACGATCTGGCCGAGCAGGCACTGGACAAGGCCGCCGGCGGCGATCCCCGCAAGGCGCGCGACCTGATCGAGGAAGCCAAGCGCATCGACCCCAAGATCGGCGAGGAGATGTCCCGCGAAGCCGCCGAGGATCAGAAGAAGGCCGACAAGTACGTCGACAAAACCGACAAGTGAGTGAATGCCCCCTCCCCATCCCTCCCCCACCTGCGGTGGGAGAGGGGGTAGGAGCTTTGTTAAAGTGCGGCGGCAGTCCCCTCTCCCGCGAAAGCGGGGGAGGGTTAGGGAGGGGGCGACCGCTGCAACTGCTTACTCCGCCGCCAAGGCCTCGGCCACGACCGGCGGGGTCCAACGCAGCACCGGCTTGCGAGCGGCGGCCGTCTCATCCAGGCGACGGCGCGGCGTCAGACGCGGAGCGGCCTGGAAGTAGGCGACATCGCCCGACTTCGCCCGCTCGGCCAGCGCGCGGAGCGCGTCGACAAACTGGTCGAGGCTGGCCTTGCTTTCCGTTTCGGTCGGCTCGATGAGCAGGGCACCGTGGACGACCAGCGGGAAATACATGGTCATCGGGTGGAAGCCCTCGTCGATCAGCGCCTTCGCCATGTCGAGGGTGGTGACCCCCGTCCCCTTCAGGAAGCGGTCGTCGAACAGGCACTCGTGCATGCACGGCCCTTCGAAGGAGGCCGTCATCACGTCCTCCAGCCGCGCCATGACATAGTTGGCGTTCAGCACCGCGTCGCCCGACGCCTGCCACAGCCCGTCGGCGCCGTGGCTCAGCATGTAGGACAGCGCGCGGACGAACATGCCCATCTGGCCGTGGAAGGCCTTCATGCGGCCGAAGGCCAGGCCGTCGCCGGCGTTCTCCACCAGCGCGAAGCCGTCCTTGCCATGCGTCACGTAGGGCACCGGGATGAAGGGCGCCAGCGACTCCGCGAACACAACCGGCCCCGACCCCGGACCGCCGCCGCCATGCGGGGTGGAGAAGGTCTTGTGCAGGTTGATGTGCATGACGTCGATGCCGAGATCGGCCGGACGCACCCGCCCGACGATGGCGTTGAAGTTTGCGCCATCGCAGTAGAAATAGCCGCCCGCCTCATGCACCGCCTCGGCGATCGCGATGATGTCGCGTTCGAACAGGCCGCAGGTGTTGGGGTTGGTCAGCATCAGGCCGGCCACGTCGGGACCGAGCTTGGCCTTCAGCGCCTCCAGATCGACGCGGCCATCGGCGGTCGCCGGGATGGCATCTACGCTGTAGCCGCAGGCGGCGGCGGTCGCCGGATTGGTGCCGTGGGCGCTCTCCGGCACCAGGATCTTGGTGCGTCCGCTGTCACCCTTCGCCTCATGCGCCGAGCGGATCGCCATGATGCCGCACATCTCGCCATGGGCACCGGCGGCGGGCGCCAGCGTCACGGCGGCCATGCCGGTCAGCGTCTTCAGCCAATGGGCCAGTTGGTCCATCAGCTCCAGCGCACCCTGAACCGTGCTGACCGGCTGCATCGGGTGCACGTCGGAGAAGCCCGGAAGCCGCGCCATCTTCTCGTTCAGGCGCGGGTTGTGCTTCATCGTGCAGGAGCCCAGCGGATAGAAGCCGCTGTCGATGGCGTAGTTCTTCTGCGACAGGCGGGTGTAGTGGCGGACCACCTGCGGCTCGGCGAGGCCGGGCAGCCCGACCTTGGCGCGCGGCTTCACCGCGCCCAGGCGCGAGGCCACCTTCGGCACGTCGGGCAGGTCGACGCCGGTGCGGCCGGCGCTGTCCTGTTCGAAGATCAGCGGCTCTTCGATCTGGAGACCACGGTTGCCGGTGACGGTTCCGGTCACGCTGTCGAACCCGGCGCTACCGGCGGGGATGGCCGAGGGACGGCCCTGGTTGTTCATGCTCATGCCAGAACCTCGGTCAAGGCGGCCACGAAGGCGTCCATGTCGGAGTCGGTGTTGGTTTCGGTGACGGCGACCAGCAGGAGGTCTTCCATCTCGCCCGGATAGAGGCGCGAGACCGGGACACCGCCGAGGATGCGCCGCTTGGCCAGTTCCTCGACCACCGCGGCGGCTGGCTTCGGCAGCTTCACGGTGAATTCGTTGAAGAAGCCGTCGTTCAGCACCTCGACACCCGGAACCGCCGCCAGCTTGTCGGCCATCTGGACCGCCTTGGCGTGGTTCAGCTGGGCCAACTGCGTGATCCCCGCCTCGCCCAGCAGACTGACATGGATCGAGAAGGCCAGCGCGCACAGGCCGGAGTTGGTGCAGATGTTCGAGGTCGCCTTCTCGCGGCGGATGTGCTGCTCGCGGGTGGAGAGCGTCAGCACGAAACCGCGGCGGCCATCGGCGTCCACCGTCTCGCCGCACAGGCGGCCCGGCATCTGGCGAACATATTTGTCCTTCACCGCGAACAGCCCGACATAGGGGCCGCCGAAGTTCAGCGCGTTGCCGAAGGACTGGCCTTCCGCCGCGACGATGTCGGCACCCATGTCGCCCGGCGGTGTCAGCAGGCCGAGCGACAGCGCTTCCGTCACCACGACGATCAGCAGCGCGCCCTTGGCCTGGCAGGCGGCGGCCAGATCGGTGTAGTCGCGGACATGGCCGAACACGTCGGGATTCTGCACGACGACGCAGGAGGTCTTGTCGTCGACCAGCGCCAGCAGATCCTCGCCACCAGTCGGGGCGGCCGGCAGGGCCACCGCCTCGAAGCCGATGAAGCGGGCGTCGGTGGTGGTCACGTCGCGGTAGTGCGGGTGCAGGCCGCCGGACAGGATCGCCTTCTTCCGCCGGGTGACGCGGTTGGCCATCATCACCGCCTCGGCGCAGGAGGTGGCGCCGTCATACATCGAGGCGTTGGCCACATCCATGCCGGTCAGCAGCGCGACTTGGGTCTGGAATTCGAACAGGACCTGCAGCGTGCCCTGGCTCACCTCCGGCTGGTACGGCGTGTAGGCGGTCAGGAACTCGCCGCGCTGGACCAGATGGTCGACGGTGGCCGGCACATGGTGGCGGTAGGCGCCAGCGCCGAGGAAGCTCGGCACCGATCCCGCCGGCAGGTTCTTCGCCGCCATCGAGCCAAGCAGCCGTTCGACCTCAAGCTCGCCCATATGGTTGGGCAAGCCCCCGATCGGGCCGGCCAGTTGGGCCGCCTTTGGAACATCGCGGAACAGGTCTTCGACCGATGTTGCGCGGACGGCCTCCAGCATCGACTGCCGGTCGGCCTCGGTCAGGGGCAGATAGCGCATGTTAGTGGGATTCCTCCACGAAGGCCTTGTAGGCCGATTCGTCCATCAAGCCATCGAGCTCGGAGGCGTCCTTCAACTGGACCTTGAAGAACCAGCCATCAGTCTCGGCGGCGCTGTTGACCATCGACGGGTCATCGACCAGGGCCTGGTTGGCTTCCACCACGGTGCCGGAGACCGGGGCGTACACGTCGCTGGCGGCCTTCACCGATTCGACGACGGCGGCTTCCTTGCCCTGCTCCAGCACGCGGCCGGCCTCGGGCAGTTCGACGAACACCACGTCGCCCAGCTGGCTCTGCGCGAAGTCGGTGACGCCGACGGTGGCGACATCGCCATCGACCTGAACCCACTCGTGGTCCTTGGTGAATTTCTTGCTCATCGGAAGGGTTCCCTGTTCCTGAAAATCGTTCGTTGGCAGGTGGTTCAAGACTTCTCGGAACCGTCATCCCCGCGAAGGCGGGGATCCAGGCGTTACCGAAACAGCCGCTCCAGCGGACCTGGATCCCCGCCTTCGCGGGGATGACGGCCGAGAGTGGTGCTGCTCCGTCAGCCCCGGTAATAGCGTTGCGGCACGAAAGGCGTGGCGGCGACGCGGGCGGGCAGCGGCTTGCCGCGCACCATCAGCGTCAGCGGCGTGCCAACCGCGGAATTCGCGATGTCGACATAGCCCATGGCGACCGGCGCGCCAGCGGTCGGGCCGAAGCCGCCGCTGGTGACCTCGCCGATGCGATTGCCGTTCGCGTCCTGGATTTCGGTGTGCTCGCGGGCCGGCTGGCGGCCTTCCGGCTGGATGCCGACGCGGCGGCGCGTGGCGCCCTCGGTCAGTTGCCGGTGGATGATGTCATAACCGGGGAAGCCACCCTCGGCGCGGCGGCGCTTCGGCAGCGTCCATTCCAGCGCCCCTTCGACCGGCGTCGTAGTGGTGTCGATGTCGTGGCCGTAGAGGCAGAGCCCGGCCTCCAGCCGCAGCGAGTCGCGGGCGCCCAACCCGATCGCCTCGACCTCCGACTCGCCCAGCAGCGCCCGGGCGATCATCTCGGCATCGCCCTTGTCGCAGGAGATCTCGTAGCCGTCCTCGCCGGTGTAGCCGGAGCGGGTCAGGATCACCGGCACGCCCTTGAAGGTGGCGGACAGGTAGCTCATGAACTTCATGGTGGCGGCTTCCGGCACGAAGCGGGCCATCACCTCGGCCGCCATCGGTCCCTGGAGCGCCATCAGCGCCAGATCGTCCAGCAGCTCGACCTCGGCCTTGCCGGCCAGCTTCTCGCGCAGCTGGGCGACGTCCTGCTCCTTGCAGGCGGCATTCACCACCAGGAACAGGTGGTCGCCGGCATTGGTCACCATCAGGTCGTCGAGGATGCCGCCCTGTTCGTTCAGGAACAGCGTATAGCGCATGCGGCCTTGCGCCAGCCCCTTGATGTCGCCGGGAACCAGCGTTTCCAGGGCGGCGGCGGGATCGGTGCCGGTCAGGCGGACCTGCCCCATGTGGGACACGTCGAACAGCCCGGCCTTTTCGCGGGTGTGCTGGTGCTCCTTCAGGATGCCCAGTGGATACTGCACCGGCATGTCATAGCCGGCGAAAGGCACCATGCGGGCGCCAAGCTCGACATGGAGCGCGTGCAGCGGAGTGGTCTTGAGAGCGGTTGCGGCCTCGGTCACGCGCGGGTCCTCCGACAAGGTTTCAGCGCCCGCATCGGGATCGATGCAGGAAGCTGCCCCCTCTGTCTTGGACCTGAGAGATTCACCGCCGTCCGGTCGAGCCGGACACCCGGTTTACTCCTTCGGTGAGTCGCGGCGACTGGGCGCCGAGGCTGCTTTCCAGAGTTGCCTTATCCCCTTGCGGTCCTTTTGCCTGAGAGTTTCCGGGGGCGGTTGCTCCTTCGGCGCCGCCTGAGAACCTGTCGATTTACGACAAGCTCAAAAGCGATCTCTCCCGCGAGGGATCATCGGCGTGATGGCGGCACACTGTCGCGATTAGACAGGTTTGTCAATCAGCGGATCCGGTGCCAAGCCCGCGCTCTCGTCGGCCGTCATCCCCGCGAAGGCGGGGATCCAGGCTTCCAGGTCAAGCGTTTGATGCGGCTGGATTCCCGCCTTCGCGGGAATGACGGCAAAAAGGGCAACGATCAGGCACCGATCAACAGCGACCTTACTTCTTCATCTGCGTCCGATTGAAGTTCAGCTGCTCCGGCGTCAGTTGGAAGCCGAGATAGATCTTCCAGTCCTTGGCGTTGGCGTCCTTGGGCAGCGGGATCTTCGGGGTCAGCTCCTCGCGGGTGCCGGCGCGCGGCTGGCCGGGGACGAAGGTCACGTCGGTGTCGAAATAGGCCTTCGACACCAGCGTGTCGTCCGGCTGGGCCAATGCTACGAAATACTGGTACTTGGCGGTGTTGCCCTGAAGGGCCGGGCCGCGCTCGGCCACCAGATAGACGTTCACGTTCACCGTGACGCCGCTGCTGGTGTAGTCGCAGTTGCCGGTGAAATCGACCAGGGCGGCGCGCGACTCCAGATCGGTCAGATCCTTGCCGCCGGGACGGAAGACCGTCACTTCCTGCAGGTCGCGGACGATGTTGACCTTCGGGCAGGCCAGCGCCGCCTCCGACGGATTCGTCGGCCCGAGCCCCATGCCGGAGCAGCCGGAAAGCACCAGCACGGCCCCGGCCGCGAGCAGCGCAGGGCGGCCCATCCCAAAGAGGGACGCCAGCGGGCTTTTCCGGGCGGGGGTTCCTATATTACGGTCGCGGCGGTCCATCGGTTAGGCCTGATCGGTTGACGGGCTGTTGGACCGCGACTTTAGTGTCCCAGCTTGACCGGCACAAGACCGCGCGGCGGTTCTATCCCTTGTGACCGTCTGGCGCAGGACCACCTAAGGGCGACCCACTCCACGCAAGGGCGGTACAGCGCATATGACCACGACCTCTCCCCAGGCCACCCGGGCCTTGACGATCCTGCTGGCGGCGCCGCGCGGCTTCTGCGCCGGGGTGGACCGGGCGATCCAGATCGTCGAGACGGCGCTCGACCGCTATGGGGCGCCGGTCTATGTCCGGCACGAGATCGTCCATAACCGCTTCGTGGTCGAAAGCCTGGAAGCCAAGGGCGCCGTCTTCGTCGACGAACTGACCGAGGTGCCGGACGGCCGCCCGGTGGTCTTCTCCGCCCATGGCGTGCCGAAATCGGTGCCGCAGGCGGCCGAGGCGCGCGGGCTGTTCTATCTCGACGCCACCTGCCCGCTGGTCAGCAAGGTGCATCGCGAGGCCGAACGGCATTTCGACGAAGGCAAGCAGATCGTCCTGATCGGCCATGCCGGCCACCCGGAGGTGATCGGCACCATGGGCCAGCTGCCCGACGGCGCCGTGGTGCTGGTGGAGACGGTGGCCGACGTGGCGACGCTGGAGGTCCGCGACCCGGAAAACCTCGCCTACGCCACCCAGACGACCCTGTCGGTCGATGAGACGACGGAGATTCTGGCCGCGCTCCAGGCCCGTTTCCCCGCCATCGCCGGACCGAAGAAGGAAGACATCTGCTACGCCACCACCAACCGTCAGGCGGCGGTGAAGGCCATCGCGCCGAAGGTGGACGCGCTGCTGGTGCTGGGGGCGCCGAACTCCTCCAACTCCAAGCGGCTGGTGGAGGTGGCGAAGACCCATGGCTGCCCGGCCGCCCAACTGGTCCAGCGCGCCGACGACATCGATTGGAACGCGCTGTCCGGCGTCGCCCGCCTCGGCATCACCGCCGGTGCATCGGCGCCGGAAGTGCTGGTGGAGGAGGTCATCGAGGCCGCCCGCGCCCGTTTCGACGTGACGGTGGAGGAGTTGCGCACGGCGACGGAGAACATCGTCTTCAAGCTGCCGCGGGCGTTATCGGTGGAGCGGGAGGCCGTTTGACGGCGCCGGAACCCGGTCGCGGGGCGGCGCGTTGCTTCAGGCGGAGCGCATGCTCCGCCGTGACGAGCGTGAGGTGAAGCCTTGGTGGGTTGGATCATTCGGACGCTGGTGCTGTGCTTCGTCGTCGGCTTCGTGCTGTCGTTCCTGCACATCGATCCGGCCAGCATCCTGACGAACAGCTGGCAGACGGTGCAGGACATCGCCGCACTGATGATCGACGCCGGCCGCTGGGCCCTGCCCTACATCCTGATCGGCGCCGTCATCGTGGTGCCGCTGTCGGTGGTCGGGCTGGTCCTGCGCTGGAATCGCACACGCCCGCCCTCGTAGGCGTTGCCGTCCAAAACGCGGACAAAAAAACAGGAGGCACCGGAACCGGGGCCTCCTGTGAAACAGGGAGGGTTAGAGACAGTCAAAGGTCTACGCCCATCCACCCCCTCCCGCCTTGATGCAGGTCAACGGACAGGCACTTTCCGTCACCCCCCGGCCGAAAAGAAAAAGCCGGAGACATCCATGCGGATGCTCCGGCTCAGTGATACAGGGAGGGTTAGAGACAAGAAGGACCTTATCCGGAAACGCATAGACCGTTCGTTGATCTGCATCAAAAGAGGCGAAAATCCGTGCGTTCTGTTCGCGTCGTTCCGTCGCAGCCTCCGGCCGGCCTGATCAACCGAGAATCTCCGCCAGAGCCACCACCAGCGCCTTGTTCTCCTCCTCGCGACCGATGGTGATGCGCAGGCAATCGGACAGACCATACTCGGTCACCGGCTTCACCAGGATGCCACGGCGGGCGAGATGGTCGATGACCGCCTGGGTGCCGAGCGACGGATCGGTCGGCACGCGGGCCAGCACGAAGTTGCAGACGCTGGGATAGACGCGCAGCCCCACCCGCTCCAACTCGCGCGACAGCCAGGGCAGCCACCGCGCATTGTGGGCGAAGGTCGCCTCCTCATGCTCCGCATCGCTGAGAGCGGCGGCGGCGGTCAGTTGGGCGGGCAGCGAGACGTTGAAGGCGCCGCGGATGGCGTTCACCGCCTCGATCACCGTGGCGGGACCATAACCCCAGCCGACCCGCAAACCCGCCAGCCCGTGCATCTTGGAGAATGTGCGGATCAGCAGGACATTGTCCGAATTCTCGACGATCTCCGTGCCATCGCTGTAGTCCGGCATCCGGCAATAATCGGCATAGGCCGAATCCAGCACCAGCAGTGTGGTGGACGGCAAACCGGCGCGCAGTCGCTGCACCGCCTCGGCCGGAATGTAGGTGCCGGTCGGGTTGTTGGGGTTGGCGAGGAAACAGATCTTCGTGCGCTCGCTGGCGCGGTCGATCATCGCCTCCACATCCACCACCATGTCGCGCTCCGCGGCCACGACTGCGGTTGCCCCGGCGGCGCGGATCGCCTTGAGGAATCCGCGATAGCCCCGCTCGTGGCACAGAACCTCGTCACCGGGACCGGCGAAGGCCTGGGCGACCAGATGGATCAGTTCCTCCGACCCGGCGGTGCAGACGATGCGGTCGGCGTCGATGGAATGACGGCGCGCGATGGCGTGGCGCAGCGGCTCCTGATCCCAGTCGGGATAGCAATGGATGCGCGTGGCCGCTTCGCAATAGGCGTCCAGCGCCAGCGGGCTGGGTCCGAGCGGATTGTGGGTCAGCGACAGGTCGATCCACCGGCGGCCGTCGCGAGGCGGGCGAGCGGGACGGTACGGCTTGATCTGGCCAACGCTGGGACGGGGGCTAAGCAGGTCCATAACCTCGGTCTCCGTAAGCGGATCGGTCGAACAGCACGTCGGGCGACCGATTGAACCGCAAACTGGTGCGCGACGCCACAGGACATTGCGTCGCGCACCCCAACTCGAGGTGTTTTATTTCCAAATAGCAGGCCGGACGGAAGCGCCGGCCTGCTGCCCGGATCAGTGGTTTAGAATTTGGCTGAGGAAGAGGCGCGTGCGCTCCGACTTGGGGTTGGAGAAGAACGCGTCCGGCGTGTCCTGCTCCACGATCTCGCCGCGGTCCATGAAGATGACGCGGTCGGCGACCGACTTGGCGAAGCCCATCTCGTGCGTCACGCACAGCATGGTCATGCCGTCCTCGGCCAGCCCGATCATGACGTCCAGCACCTCCTTGACCATTTCGGGGTCAAGCGCGGAGGTCGGCTCGTCGAACAGCATCACCTTCGGGCTCATGCACAGCGACCGCGCGATGGCGACGCGCTGCTGCTGACCGCCCGACAGCTGGCCGGGATACTTCTTGGCCTGTTCGGCGATGCGCACCCGCGTCAGGTAGCTCATCGCCCGCTCTTCCGCCTCCGCCTTCGGCATCTTGCGGACCCAGATCGGGGCGAGCGTGCAGTTCTCCAGCACGGTCAGATGCGGGAACAGGTTGAAGTGCTGGAACACCATGCCGACTTCGCGGCGAACCAGCTCGATGTTCTTCAGGTTGTTGGTCAGCTCGATCCCGTCGATGACGATCGTGCCCTTCTGATGCTCCTCAAGCCGGTTCAGGCAGCGGATCATCGTCGATTTGCCCGACCCCGACGGGCCGCAGACGACGATACGCTCGCCCTTCTGTACGTTGAGGTTGATGTTCTTCAGGACGTGGAACTCGCCGTACCACTTGTTGACGCCCGTGCAGCGGATGATCTCCTCGCCGCTGAGGGTGTGCTTCGGCTTGGTGCCCTGGGACATGGCCTGGGACATGGGTCTTGCTTCTCCCTTGACGGCGTTGATCTAGCGGCGATGGCCGCGGTTCAGGTCGCGTTCCAGCTTCTGGCTGTATTTCGACATGCTGAAGCAGAAGATCCAGTAGATCACGCCGATGAACAGATAGGCCTCGCGGTAGAAACCGCGCCAGGACGGGTCGGACAGCGCGGCCTTCGCGGTGCCGAGCAGGTCGTACAGGCCGATGATGATGACGAGCGAGGTGTCCTTGAAGAAGCTGATGAAGGTGTTCACCAGCGGCGGGATGGCGATGGCCAGCGCCTGCGGCAGGATGATCTTGCGCATCTTCTGCCAATAGCCGAGCCCCAGCCCGTCCGCCGCCTCGTACTGCCCCTTCGGGATCGCCTGCAGGCCGCCGCGGATCGCTTCCGCCATATAGGCGGCGGCGAACATGATGAAGGCGATCTGCGCACGCAGCAGCTTGTCGACGGAAACGCCGTTCGGCAGGAACAGCGGCAGCATCACCGACGCCATGAACAGCAGGCTGATCAGCGGCACGCCGCGGATCAGTTCGATGTAGGTGACGCACAGCACCTTCACCGCCGGCATGTTCGACCGCCGGCCCAGAGCCAGCAGGATCGACACCGGAAAGGCGACGGCCAGACCGACCACCGACAGGATGATGGTCAGCGGCAGGCCGCCCCACAGCGTGTTCTCGACATAGGTCAGGCCGAAGACGCCGCCCCACATCAGGATCGCCACCACCGTCAGCCCGGCGGCCCAGACCAGCCCGAACCAAGGCTTCCAGAAGCGGCGGTCGCAGCTGGCGACCAGCAGCGCGATGAACACGCCGATGGTCAGCAGCGGACGCCACTGCTCATCCCACGGGAACATGCCGAACATGATGAAGCGCAGCTTCTCGCCGATGAAGCCCCAGCAGGCGCCGCCGGCATCCTGCCGGCAGACCGTGGAGTTCGAATCGAAGCCATGCGCGTTGACCAGCAGCCATCCGACAAAGGGCGGGATCGCCGAAACCAGCAGCGCCAGGACCAGAATGGTCAGGATGGCGTTGTACCAGGTGTTGAACAGGTTGCTCCGCAGCCACGCGATGGGGCCGACGGTGTTGGCCGGCGGACGCTCGTCCGGCAGGCCGACGCTTTGCACGTTGTCGGTCATGGCCGTTACCGCTCCACCAGCGCGATGCGCTTGTTGTACCAGTTCATGAAGATCGAGATGCTGAGGCTGATGACCAGATAGGTGCCCATGATCATCGTCACGCCTTCGATCGCCTGACCGGTCTGGTTCAGGGTCGTGTTGGCGATCGACACCAGATCGGGGTAGCCGATGGCCAGCGCCAGCGAACTGTTCTTCATCAGGTTCAGATACTGGCTGGTCAGCGGCGGCACGATCACCCGCAGCGCCTGCGGCAGGATCACAAGGCGCAGCGTCGGACCGCTCGGCAGGCCGAGCGCGCGCGCCGCTTCGGTCTGGCCCCAGTTGACCGCCTTGATGCCACTGCGCACCACCTCGGCGATGAAGGCCGCGGTGTAGAGCGTGAGGCCGATCAGGATGGCGAAGAACTCGGGCGAGATCGCGACGCCGCCGGAGAAGTTGAATCCAGCAAGCTTCGGCATGTCGAGCGCCATCGGCGCCCCGCCGGCGATCCAGGTCAGGATCGGCAGGCCGAGGATCAGACCCAGCCCGGCCCAGCCCGCGGGGAAGGGCTGTCCGGTGCGCGCCTGCCGCGCCTTGGCCCAGCGCGACACGCTCCAGGCGGCGGCGATGCCGACCAGCAGGGCGATGCCCATGTTGGTCCACACCGGATCGGCGACCGGGACGGGAATGCGCAGGCCGCGCTGCGACAGGAACACGCCCGGCAACGGATTCAGCGCCTGGCGTACCGCCGGCAGGCCGTCCGACACCAGCGCGTACCAGAAGAACAGCTGCAGCAGCGGCGGGATGTTGCGCACGATCTCGACATAGGTCGAGGCCAGCTTGGCGATCAGCCAGTTGCTGGACAGCCGGGCGACGCCGATGACCGTGCCGATGATCGTCGCCAGGATGATGCCGATGACCGACACCTTCAACGTGTTCAGCACGCCGACCAGGAAGGCCCGGCCATAGGTATCCTTCGGCGAATAGTCGATCAGCGACTCGCCGATGCCGAAGGCCGCTTCACGCCCCAGGAAATCGTAACCGGTCGCGATCGAGCGCCGCGCGAGGTTGTCGAGCGTGTTGGAAATAAGGAACCAGCCGACCAGAACGACCGCGCCGACCACCAGGATCTGGTAGACGATGGCGCGGAACGTCGGGTCGCTGAGGGAAATGGATACGCCACCCGGCGGCGGAGCGCCTTGGGTGGTCCGGGTCTCGGTCGCCACGGACTACTCTCCCCCAACCATCGCGCCCCATACGGTGCCCACGCGGTCCCGGACGTTTTCCGGGCAATTTCCACACCGTAGGGGATGCGACATGTCTCCCAATGCGGCCAGTTGCGCGGGCGTTTCGCTGACGCCCTTCGCGACCGCTCCTTCTACCGGAAGGCCGCCCCCGGCAGGTTCCCGACGGGCGGCCTTCAAACGGTGGTCTGCCTTACCGGAACGGCTGCGCGTACATCAGGCCGCCCTTGGTCCACAGCGCGTTCAGGCCGCGCTCCAGCTTCAGCGGGGTGCCCGGGCCGACGTTGCGGTCGAAGATCTCGCCGTAGTTGCCGACCTTCTTCACGACGTTGTAGGCCCACTTCTCGTCCAGGCCCAGAGCCTTGCCCATGCCCGGCGAGGTGCCGAGGAAGCGCTGGACGTCCGGGTTCTTGGAGTTGGCGAACTCGTCGATGTTCTTGGAGTTGATGCCGAACTCTTCCGCCTGGATGGTGGCGTAGACCGTCCACTTCACGATGTCGAACCACTGGTCGTCGCCATGGCGCACGGCCGGGGCCAGCGGCTCCTTGGAGATGACTTCCGGCAGGATGACATGGTCTTCCGGAACCGGCGCGACACCGGCGCGGGTGCCGGCCAGACCGGACACGTCGGTCGTCAGCACGTCGCAGCGGCCGGCGAAGTAGGCGGCGTTCACCTCGTCGTTCGACTCGATGACGACCGGATTGTAGGTCATGTTGTTGGCGCGGAAATAGTCGGCGAGGTTCAGTTCGGTGGTGGTGCCGGCCTGGACGCAGACGGTGGCGCCGTTCAGTTCCTTGGCGCTCTTCACGCCCAGCTTCTTCGGAACCATGAAGCCCTGGCCGTCATAATAGGTGACGGGGGCGAAGTTCAGGCCGACCGAGGTGTCGCGGGTCAGCGTGGCGGTGGTGTTGCGCGACAGCAGGTCGACTTCGCCCGACTGGATAGCCGGGAAGCGCTGCTGCGCCGACAGCGGGGTGAACTTGACCTTGTTCGGGTCGTTGAAGATGGCGACGGCGACGGCACGGCAGTAATCGACGTCGAGGCCGGTCCAGTTGCCGGCGCTATCGGGGTTGCCGAAACCCGGCAGGCCGGCATTGACGCCGCACTGCACGAAGCCGCGCTGCTTGATGGTGTCCAGCGTGGCAGCACCGGCGGCGGCGCTGGCGGTAATGACCACAGCCGCCGCGGCGGCGGCGAGAAGCCCTGACTTCATAATTATTAACTCCACCCTGTTCTTGCGTTCTTCGCATTTGAGCGGTCTGACGACGCGCCGACCACGCCGGCCATGTGATCCCCGGGGAGCCTGAGGCAGCCCCGACGGGCCGCCCCTGTGGGGATCGCGACGCAGCCATGCGCGTGGGACAAGAGTGTATCAACTTGATCCCGCTTGTCGAATCATCCGTGCATTTGTGGTGATACCAGACTATACCGCCCGCTGACGGCACTTCGGCGCAATCGGTGTTGGCCGCAGGGCCTTCGGAATGACACAATGTTCGGCTCCGCCGCACCGGAACGCCGCACCAGCCAAACGGACAGTCGATGAAGGACGTCACGCAGGACACGATTCTCGTTCATGCCGGCCGCGATCCGCGGAACAATCACGGCATCGTCAACCCGCCAGTCTATCACTGCTCCACCGTGCTGTTCCCGACGCTGGACGCGCTGGAGGAAAGCGACCGCAACACGCTGGAAGGCGTGCATTACGGCCGCATGGGCACCCCCACCACCTTCGCCTTCGAAGAGGCGGCGGCGGCGCTGGAGGGCGGCTACAAGTCGGTGAACACCGGCTCGGGTCTCGCCGCCATCGCCATCGCGCTGTCGGCCTTCACCAAGGCCGGCGACCATGTGCTGATCACCGACAGCGCCTATGGCCCCACCCGCCGCTTCGCCAAAGAGACGCTGGCGCCCTATGGGGTGGAGGTCGAGTTCTACGATCCCTGCATCGGCGCCGGCATCTCGGCACTGCTGCGGCCGAACACCAGCGTGGTCTTCCTCGAATCGCCGGGCTCGCTGACCTTCGAGGTGCAGGACGTGCCGGCCATCGCCGCCGCGGCCAAAAAAGTCGGGGCCACGGTGATGATCGACAACACCTGGGCGACGCCGCTGTTCTTCCGCCCCTTCGACCACGGCGTCGACCTGTCGATCCATGCCGCGACCAAATATATGGTCGGACATGCCGACGCGATGCTGGGCGTCGTCACCTGCCGGGACGAGGAAAGCTGGACCGCGGTGAAGAAGACCGCCACCCGCTTCGGCGTCTGCGGCGGGCCGGACGACCTTTATCTCGGCCTGCGCGGCCTGCGCACCCTGTCGGTGCGGATGCGCCAGCATCAGGAAAGCGCACTGGCGCTCGCCGACTGGCTGGCCGCCCGGCCGGAGGTGACGCGCGTGCTGCACCCCGCCCGCCCCGATTTCCCCGGTCACGAGCTGTGGAAGCGCGACTTCACCGGATCGAGCGGCCTGTTCTCCATCATCATCAACCAGGTGCCGCGCAAGGCGCTGGCAGCGATGCTGGACGGCATGGAGCTGTTCGGCATGGGCTATAGCTGGGGCGGGTTCGAAAGCCTGATCCTGCCGACGCGGCCGGCGGCAGTGCGTTCCGCCACCCGCTGGACCGATCCGGGACAGGTCCTGCGCCTGCATGCCGGTCTGGAAAGCCCCGACGACCTGATCCGCGATCTCGAGGCCGGCTTCCGCCGGATGGCCGCCGCCCTCTGAGCGGCGGGCCTGTGAAGGAGTGATTTGCCATGACGGACACGCCGTCGATCGACGCCGGCCCCTTTGAAGAGGTGCTGGCCGCCATCCGCTTCACCGCCGACGGGCTGGTGCCGGCAATCGCCCAAGCCGAGGGCAACGGCGAAATCCTGATGATGGCCTGGATGAACCGCGATGCGGTGGTGGAGACCTTGTCAACCGGCCGCGTCTGCTATTGGTCACGGTCGCGCGGCGGACTGTGGCGCAAGGGCGAGACCTCCGGGCAGGTCCAGCGGCTGAAGGATTTCCGGGTGGATTGCGACGGCGACACGCTGCTGCTCATCGTCGAGCAGGACGGCGTCGCCTGCCACACCGGCCGGCGCAGCTGCTTCTATCGGGCTTGGCGGGCGGGAAAGCTGGAAACGATCCAGGAGGTCGAAACCGATCCGTCCATTCTCTATGGCGGGCATTCGCACAGCCACGGCTGAGCGGGAGGCGATGGAGACGCGGTTCGACGCCGCTGCCGGATTTCTTGATCCACATCAAAGCGGCACCCGCGCCGAAAGGTATACACAGCTTCTTGTCTCTAACCCTCCCTGTATATGACTACACCGGGCGCTCCTTTGGACGCCCGGTAATTTTTTGCGCATACCGCCGGATCCGCAATCGTGGACAGCGGAATGCACATTTGCGCCGCCGATCCTCTTTCGGACGATCCGTTCCGACAGTGCTTTCGCCTGCGGCCTACTGCCCTCCCCGTCCGCGCATCGCCTTCGGCCGGCGCCCCTGTGCCCTTCCGCCGGCCCGGACCTGCCCATAGGAGGAGCAAAGTCTCCGTTCCGTCACAGAAAGATCCCGCTTTGGATCACAAATACGTCGAATAAATAAACATTAAAGATCATAAATCCAATCAAGCTTCGATTATCTGTGTCATCTCTCCTTGTCCCTTTTGTACTGCCCCTTTATCGCTTTTCGACCGCCCGGGCCTCATGGTTAACATCTGGTTAATCGTTAACAGCACGTTAACGGCACTGATGGAGAGACGCCATGCGCCAGTTTTGGGGGACTTCGAACAACGACGCCATGACCGGCACCGCCTATGACGACCGGATCGACGGTCTGGATGGCGACGACCGCGTCAACGGCGCCGGCGGTAACGATCAGCTGTATGGCGAACGTGGCAATGACTCGCTGATCGGCGGGCTGGGCAACGACCAGCTTCATGGCGGCGACGGCAACGACTGGCTCGGCGATCCCTATGGTGGCAACGAGGCCGGTAACGATTCGATGTGGGGCGATGCCGGCAACGACCAGCTGTTCGGCGGCGACGGCAACGACTGGCTGAACGGCGGCACCGGCGACGACATCGTCAAGGGGATGCGCGGCGACGACACCATGATCGGCGGCGCCGGCAACGACACGCTGTACGACAGCTATCGCGACGGCGGCGCCGACCTGTTCCAGCCGGGCACCGGCGACGACCTGATGGTCAGCTACACCGACGGCCAGGTCGACCGTTTCCTGATGGAGCGGGCCACCGGCGGCTTCGGCCACGACACCATCAACTATTTCGAGAAGGGGATCGACCAGATCGAGTTCCACGGCTACGCCGCGTGGGAGATGGCGATGACGACCAACGGCTCGAATTCGGTCTTCACCTTCACCGACGGCTCGTCGCTGACGGTGGACCAGATCGGCCTGAGTGCCGCCCACGACTTCATCTTCACCTGACCCGTCCCGATGGAGGTCTTCCGCCGACGATGGGGTCACCCCTTCGGCGCGCGGGACCTCCGGCCATGCTCGTGCTGTTCTAGGAACGCACAGTTCCGCGCCGTCAGCAAAAGGGTCAAGACCGATGGATCACCGCCGCCTTTCCCTGCGCATGCCCCTCCCCAGCCTGTCGGCTCTGGCAATCCTGCCGGTTCTGGCCCTGCCGGTTCTGGCATTGGGCGCCTGCGCCAGTTCCGACATGGGCGGCGTCCCATCGGCGGAGGTGGCGACCAAGCCACCGGTGGAACTCGTCGGATTGACCGTGCAGACGCCGGACGGCCGCCGGATCCTCGGCAACGTCAGCGATCTCGTGATCGGGCCGACAAACCGGGTGGAACAGGCGATCGTCACCGTCGGCGCCCCGCGCTTCCCGAACGAGCACAAGGTGATGGTCGGCAGCGACAACCTGCGCTACGCCCGCAATCGTCAGGCCGTGATCCTGACCGGCATGACGGCGGAGGAATTCGCCGCCCTGCCGCCCATCGCCGGAAGCGACCGCATGGTTTCCCTTGGCAGCGGCGGGGCTCTTTCCTCTTCCGGTACCGCGCCGACCAACTGGGCCGGCGCCACCAAGTCACGCTGACCCTTTCCCAAACGAACACGCATCAACAAGAAAGGGGCCGGATGAACCGGCCCCCTTTTGCTTGTCCAGGCTTGGTGACGACAGGCGTCACTTGCCCTGCAGCTGCTTCATGATGTCGTCGTTCGGGTTCGACTCAGGCTGCGCCGGAGCGCCGAAGGGCGGAGCCACTTCCTGGTTGTCGAAGGCCGGGATTTCGATCTTCACGTCGTCCAGGTTGATCTTCGGTCCCTTGTCGCGGCCGGCATCGACCAGCTGCGGGAAGGAGATGACGAGGGCGACCATGATGATCTGGATGAAGACGAAGGGAACCGCACCCCAATAGATCTGGCCGGTGGTGATCTTCGCGATCTTCTTCCCGGTGATCTTGTCGATATAGTCGGTCTTCGGTGCCACCGACCGCAGGAAGAACAGCGCGAAGCCGAAGGGCGGGTGCATGAAGCTGGTCTGCATGTTGACGCCCAGCAGCACGCCGAACCAGATCAGGTCGATGCCCAACTTGTCCGCCACCGGCCCCAGCAGGGGGACGATGATGAAGGCCAGCTCGAAGAAATCGAGGAAGAAGGCCAGCACGAAGACCAGGATGTTGCAGACGATCAGGAAGCCAAGCTCGCCGCCCGGCAGGCTGATCAGCAGATGCTCCACCCACAGGTCACCGTTCACCGCGCGGAACACCAGACCGAACACGGTCGAACCGATCAGGATGAACACCACGAAGGACGACAGCTTGGCCGTGGAGTCCATCGCCTGACGCATCAGGCTCCAGCTCAGCTGCCGCTTGGCGAGGGCCAGCAGGATGGCGCCGGCCGCGCCCATGGCGCCGCCCTCGGTCGGAGTGGCGATGCCGATGAAGATCGTGCCCAGAACCAGGAAGATCAGCACCAGCGGCGGCACCAGCGAAGTGATGACGCGCAGCAGAAGCTTCCAACCGCGCAGCGTGCGGGCTTCCAGCGGCAGGGCCGGCACCATCTCCGGCTTGATGATGCTGGTGAGCAGAATGTAACCGGTATAAAGGCCGGTCAGCACGAGACCGGGGATCAGTGCGCCGGCATACATGTCGCCAACCGAGCGGCCGAGCTGGTCGGCCAGAACGATCAGCACCAGCGACGGCGGGATGATCTGGGCCAGCGTGCCCGACGCGGCGATAACGCCTGACGCGATACGGCGGTCATAGCCGTAGCGCAGCATGATCGGCAGCGAGATCAGGCCCATGGAGATGACCGAGGCCGCGACCACGCCGGTCGTCGCCGCCAGCAGCGCGCCGACGAAGATCACCGCATAGGCCAGACCGCCGCGGACCGGACCGAACAACTGCCCGATGGTATCGAGCAGATCCTCGGCCATACCCGATCGTTCAAGAATCAAGCCCATGAAGGTGAAGAAGGGGATAGCCAGCAGCGTGTCGTTGCGCATGATGCCGAACACGCGTTCCGGCAGCGCCTGCAGCAGCGCCGGGGTCAGCAGACCCAGCTCGATGCCGATCAGACCGAACGCCAGACCGTTCGCGGCCAATGCGAAGGCGACCGGGAAACCCATCAACAGGAAGAACACCAGCGCGCCGAACATCAGCGGCGCCATGTTGGCGGTTACGAACTCGACCATCTGGGGGGCGCTCCCGGTCCTTAGGAATGGCTGTGCATCTTCTCGCCCGGCTCGTCACGATGACCGGTGAGAAAGGCGACGCGCTTGATCAGTTCGGAGACGCCCTGCGCGGTGAGCAGGAAGAAGCCGACCGGGACCAGAAGCTTCACGGGCCAGCGGATCAGGCCGCCGGCATCGCTCGACATCTCATTGGTCACGAAGCTGTCCATGAACATGGGCCACGACAGCACCATGATCAGGAGCGTCATCGGGAACATGAAGAAGATGATGCCGAAGATGTCGACCCAGGCCTGCACCCGCTTGGAAAAGCGGCCCAGCACGATGTCGATGCGGATGTGTTCGTTGCGCAGGAAGGTATAGCCGGCGCACAGCAGGAACACGCCCGAGAACAGATACCATTGCAGCTCCAGCCACGCATTGGAGCTGGTGTTCAGCCCGTAGCGGACCACTGCGTTGACGGCGCTGACGACGACGGCGACCAGCACGAGCCAGTAGGCGAGCTTGCCGATGCCTTCGTTCATGGCATCGATCAGCCCACTTAGTCTGAGCAGACCTCTCAAAGGAGAAACCTCCCTGTTGCGGGGGCGCGGCTTGGGCCGTCCCCTTTTGCTTTTGTTGCAGCCGCGCACGCGCGACAGGTCGCAACCCTCTCTCGATTGGAGGGTATACCAAAAGATATGATTGGACGGGACTATTCCTTTCCCGCCCCCCAGCGGCAAGGGCTACGTTGGAGCTACGTAGAAACCCGTAGATGGATAGCGCGGAATGGGTCGCAAATCGCAGCGTCTGCGACCACCCGCCATGTGCTTGGGCCAGTCGGCATCGATCAACGGCGATCACCGGCATCGGCCATACCGCTGCAATCGTTGCCGTCGTTAAGGTATGGAAGGATCAGCGCGTTCTGCTGCTACGTCCGGCAGGCAAGGCACGCAACGCCACCGGTCACGCCTGGGATACGGGCGTCAACTGTCCCGGCAGACAGTGTCGATGCACCGGCAAGATCGATGCACCGACAAGCCGAGCGGTTCGGGAGCAACATCAGTACCGCCCGAGTGCAGGCATCATCTGCAAGAGGAAGCATCGTCGACGGGGCGGCGACGATGCTTCTACTCCCCGTCTCCATCCTGCGCGATCCCGGCCGGGCGCCAGCCGTCCTCGCCCAGGCATTCCAGCGGATGGAACTTCGCCTTGTAGGCCATCTTGCGGCTGTGGGCGATCCAATAGCCGAGATAGACATAGGGCATGCCGGCCAGCCGCGCCCGTTCGATCAGGCCCAGGATCATGAAGGTGCCCAGGCTGCGGCGGTCCTGCGCCGCGTCGTAGAAGCTGTAGACCGCCGAATAGCCGTCCGACAGCCGGTCGGTCAGCATGCAGCCGACCAGCTGTCCGCGCTCGTCGCGCGCCTCCAGCAGGTTGGTGTCCGCCCTACCCTCGTCCACCATGGCGGCGAAATCGCCCATCGCCATCCGGGCCATGTCGGAATCGCCGTGGCGGGAGTTCTGGTAGAGCGCGAACAGCCGGTACTGCTCCGACGTGGCGTAGGCCGGGCGTTCCGCCAGCGTCACACCTTCGTTCAGCTTCAGCACCCGGCGCTGCGACCGGGTCGGCACGAACTCCGCGACCGGCACGCGCACCGGCACGCAAGCCTGGCAGTTGGGGCAGACCGGGCGATAGACGATGTCGTGGCTGCGGCGGAAGCCGGCGCGCGACAGGGTCGAATTCACCTCGGTCGCGAAGGGACCGATCAGGCGGGTGAACAGCTTGCGTTCAACACGTCCGGGCAGATAGGGGCAGGGCATCGGCCCCGACCGAAAGAATTGCTGCAATGGACGCTGCGGCGGCTGGATGACCGACATTCTGACCGACAACCACCACGACAGTGAGGAGGAGGCGGAGGAGCGTGATCCCCTCCGCCGGACCAGAGCTTACTGCGACTGGCTCTGAACTGCCAGAGGAGGCTGAGCACCGAAGAAGGCTTGTGCGATTTCCGTGGTCACGACGCTCAGTTGCAGCTGTATCCAGTCGAGATATTCGTGCAGGCCGTCACGCAGCACCGCATCGATCGGACGGGACAGCAGCGCGGCCAGCAGCTCGTCCACCCGCTCCATCGCCGCCGAGCCGCCGCGCAGGTCGTAGCGCGAGCGTATCCGCGTCAGCACCCCGTCGATCTGCCGCACGCACATCACGACGGAGCGCGGGAATCCCTCGTTGAACAGCATGAAGCCGGCAACCGTGGTCGGCGACATGCCGCGGGGATAGACGCGACGGAAGGCGTGGTAGCCGGCGGTGCAGCGCAGGACCGTCGTCCATTGGCTGACGTCCAGCGTGGACCCGACCTCGGCCGGCGACGGCAACAGCGTGTGGTATTTGATGTCGAGCAGGCGCGTGGTCTGGTCCGCCCGCTCGATATACTTGCCCATCTGGTAGAAGTACCAGCCCTGGTCGCGGTAGAAGGTGCCCTCGGTGATGCCGGTGTGGGTCTGGCATTCCTCCTTGATCCAGGTGCAGACCTTGGACAGGTTCTGCGCCGCCACGTCCTTGACCGACATCTCCAGCAGCTTGTTGTGGAACACGTTGATCTGCGTCCACATCTCCGTCGAGATCCAGGGGCGCAGCGTCCGCGCATTCTCCCGCGCCATCCGCAGCATCGACAGCAGCGAATTCTGGTTCTGCCCGTCGAACATGTAATAGTGGATCACCGCCTCCGCCGTCGGACGGTCATGGCGGCTGAAGAAGTCCTTCTCGTCGGCGTTCAGCTGGACGATGGAGAACCAGTTGGTGGCCCCTCGGGTATCGCGCGCGAAGGTTTCGTGCACGTCCAGGATGCGGGCCAGATTCTCGGCCCGCTCCATGTAGCGGGCCATCCAGAAAATGCACTCGGCGTAACGGGACAGCAGGTTCATGCCGCACCACCTTCCAGAACCCAGGTGTCCTTGGAGCCGCCGCCCTGGGACGAATTGACGATCAGCGTGCCCTTCTTCAGCGCAACGCGCGACAGGCCGCCGGGCAGGACCCAGGTGCTCTTGCCGGTGATGGCGAAGGGGCGCAGATCGACGTGGCGCGGCTCGATGGCGTCGTCGCAGACGGTCGGGCAGACCGACAGGTCGACCACCGGCTGGCTGATGTAGTTGGACGGATCGGCCAACAGCTTGGCCCGGCAATCCTCCAGTTCCGCCTTGCTGGCGCGCGGGCCGATGGTGATGCCGTAGCCGCCGGCCTCGCCCACCGGCTTCACCACCAGATCGGCCAGATTGTCGAGCGTGTATTGCAGGGCGTCGGCCTCGCGGCAGATGCGGGTGTCGACGTTGGGGATGATCGGGTCCTGGTCCAAGTAGTATTTGATCATCCGCGGGACATAGCAGTAGACCGCCTTGTCGTCGGCCACGCCGGTGCCGATGGCGTTCGCCAGCGCCACGTTGCCCTTGCGGTAGGCCTCCAGGATGCCGGGCACGCCCAGCAGGCTGTCGGGGTTGAAGGCCCTGGGATCGAGGAAGGCGTCGTCCAGTCGGCGGTAGATGGAATGGACCGGAGCGAGACCGTTGGTCGTCTTCATGAAGACGCGGTCGTTGTCCACCACCAGATCGCGCCCTTCCACCAGCGGCACGCCCATCTCGCGCGCCAGGAAGATGTGCTCGAAATAGGCCGAGTTATAGGTGCCCGGCGACAGCAGCACCACCTGGGGATCGTCGACCGGCGCGATCTCCATCATGGCGTCGAGCAGCTTGTGGCCGTAATTGTCCACCGGGCGGATGCCGATGTCCTGCATCAGGTCGGGGAAGACCCGCTGCATCATATGGCGGTTCTCCACGACATAGGAGACGCCGGACGGAACGCGGCCATTGTCCTCCAGCACGCGGAAGGTGCCGTGACGGTCGCGCACCAGATCGGTGCCCATGATGTGGATGTAGGTGTTGAAGGGAACGTCCAGCCCGATCATCTGCGGGCGGAAATTATGGTTCCCCTCGACCAGATCCCGCGGGATCACCCCGTCCTTCAGGATCTTCTGGTCGTGATAGATATCGTGCAGGAACAGGTTCAGCGCGGCGACCCGCTGCGTGACGCCCGCCTCCAGATGCTTCCATTCCGGTGCGGAGATCACCCGCGGGATGACGTCGAACGGCAGAATGCGGTCGACGGCGTCCTTGTCGGAATAGACGATGAAGGTGATGCCTAGATTGTAAAGCTCCCGCTCCGCATCCTGCGCACGGCGGCGCAATTCATCGAAGTCGAGCGCGGCCAGCCTCTGGCGGATCAGCGCCGTATGTTCGGCCGGCAAATCCATGGCTCCGAACAGTTCGTCGAAGTACAGGCCAGGATTGTAGGATGACAAAAGGTCGGACGGTTTGCTCTCGGGTACGCTCACAGACTCCCCCGCGCTTGTATCTGACCGATCATCGCGGGCCGGGCGGCATCGCCCCGGCCATGTCGCATTGTGCAGGAAGTATGACCCATCGCCGCGCGCTTTGAACAGGGCAAACGCGCGCGCCGTTGTGCGACGCAATGACAAAGCAAGAATTCGGATGCAGGCGATTCCGGAAATTAGCGCCAAAGTACCGGCGGCACCGAAGACTTATCGTGCTTTGGTGGGGGCGCCGCCGCCGGACTGGCCGCCGGCCGCGGGTGCCGCCTGGGTCTCGCGCAGCAGGACCATGGTGATGCGACGGTTGCGCGGGCTGTTGGGCTGATCGGCGACAAGTGGGTCGCGGTCGGCCTTGCCGACGACATCCTGGATTCGCGACGGGTCGATGCCGCCGGCCAGCAGGGCGCGGCGGGTGGCGTTGGCCCGCTCGGTCGACAGATCCCAGTTGTCGCGGCCGGACCCGGCGGGGAACGGGGTGGAATCGGTATGACCGCTGATCGACAGCTTGTTGGGCAGCTTCGACAGAGCCTTGGCCACCTGCTGCACCAGCTGGCGGGTCTGCGGATACATCTGGCCGGAGCCGCCGGGGAACATCGACACGCGGTCCTGGTCGACGATCTGGATTCGCAGGCCTTCCGGTGTCTGGTCGATCATCAGATTCTGGGCGAGCGGCTCCAGTTCCGGCACCGACTGGATGGCCTGACGGATCTCGGTGGCCGCCTGCTGGAACTGGCGGGCTTCCTTGGCCGCGCCCTGCAGGCTGTCCATCGCCTCCTTCACCCGCTCGCCGAAGTCGGACAGCTTCTCGCCGGGCTTCTGGCCGGGAATGCCCAGCTGCTTGGCCATCTCCTCCATCCGCTTCTGGAACTCGGCCCGGGTCTCGCTCGGCTTCTGGTCGGCGACATCCGCATCCGCCGCACCGTTGGCGGCGGCATCCTTGCCCGATTTTCCAGGGCCGGTGCCCTGTCCGGGCCCGACCGCCGATTCGGTCGGGTCGTCGGCATCGTCGGTCTGCTGCGAAGAATAGCCGGGCGGACCCGACACCGGCACGTCGGCCGACATCGGCGAGCTGGGGGAGATCTGCGCGCCCGGCACCGTGATGGTCTTGCCGCCCAGCATACCGCCGGAGCCGGACTGTTCGCGGCTGACCGACACGGGGGAGAAATAGTCGGCGATGCCCTTGCGCTGGTCCGAGGTGGTGACGTTCAGCAGCCACAGCAGCAGGAAGAAGGCCATCATCGCGGTCACGAAGTCGGCATAGGCCACCTTCCACGCGCCACCATGGTGGCCGCCGTGCCCGCCCTTCTTCTTCTTGATGATGATTGGCCGCTCGTCGCCGCCGGAATTCCCGCTCATGCCCTGGCCGTGGCGAATGGTTCGAGGCCCGAAGGCCGACTTCCGCGCGCGGCGCCGCGGTGGATGCGGCGGCCGTCCGCCGCGGCAAAACCCTGACCGGGTTTGATTAAGATCCGTTTAACGACGTTGCCGCCACTAGGGATGCGACGGAGACGGGGCGGAGATGCGGCTTGCACCGGATGGCGTGCTGGATTAATTCGCGGTATTTCCTACTTTCAGTGTCATCTTCGGCCACTCCGGGGGCCTTTCACGGGTCCCCTGCCCTCTTCTCCGCATGCCCCTCCACTTCGGCCCACACCACAGGACGTCATGACCACCGAACAGCCGATCGATCCACTTGCGTTCCGTTCCGCCCTCGGCTGCTTCGCCACCGGGATCGCCGTCATCACCACCATCGCGCCCGACGGGCTGCCGTTGGGGGTGACGGTGAACTCCTTCTCGTCCGTGTCGCTCGATCCGCCGTTGGTGCAGTTCTGCCTGGGCCGTGCCGCGATGTCGTTCGAGGCGTTCAACATCGCGCCGCATTTCGCGGTGAACATCCTCGCGTCCGACCAGGAGGAACTGTCCAACCGCTTCTCCCGCCGCGACCTGCAGGAGCGCTGGGCCGGGCTGGAGACCACCACCGGCCGCGGCGGCGTCCGCCTGCTGACCGGCTGCCTCGCCACGCTGGAATGCGACCGCGAGCATCTGCTGGACGGCGGCGATCACATCATCGTGCTGGGCCGCGTCCGCAATCTGACCTCACGCGAGGACGGCGACCCGCTGCTGTATTTCCGCGGCCGCTACGCCCATCTCCGCTGAATCTTCTGTTCAGCCGGCCGCGCGGTGAAGGTCGCGGCCGGTCAGGTGGATGTTGGCATCGGCATCGAGCGCGCGGGCCATGATGCGCTGTTCGGTCGCCCGTTCGAACAGGGGGCGGTTCATGCAGACCTGCTGAACCGCCTCGTCCGGCTTCGGCGTGTGGCCGACGATGCCCTGCAGGGTGCGGCGGGTGACGAAGACCCGGCCCTGATATTCCCCGACCTGCACCGCGAACTCCACGGCGTCGGCCTCCTCGTTCCAGAAGGGGTCGTCGGGAAACAGGAAGATGGGCATCGGGTCCTCAATCGGCAGAAATCACTTCAGGACATAGGTGATATCATAGCCGCTGCGTTTGAAGCGCGTCTTCAGCAGCGTGCCGTCCGCCGCATACCACAGGTCGCGTTCCACATCGCCCTCGATGCGGTGGTGGGCGGCCTCCATCGCCTTGCCGCCGGCCTCCACCGTCTCCGCCCCGATCTTGCGCGTAGCCACCTTGTAGGGGGCCGCATCGATCACCGACAGAAGCTCGCGGTGCTTCAGCACGTCCGTCGTCCACAGCGTCAGCGGCAGGGCGCTTGCCGGTGCCTGCTGCGGCTTGCCGTCCACCACCAGCCGGTAACCGCCGGCATCGCGCGCCATGTCGATCTTGTGCGGGGTGCCGTCGTCGTCGGTGGTGGCGGTCATCGATTCCAGAACGCCGCCCTTCCACATCTCCTCCCGCTTGTGGTCGTAGCGGAAGTTGATGAACAGCACCTTCACCCGCGTGGTGGCGGTGACGGTGACCTTGGTGCGGTCGCCCTGCGGTTCGATCTTCACCTGTTCGGTGCCGATGGGGTCCTCGCCCATCAGGATCTGGTAGGTCAGCGTCTGGGCTGAACCCTGTGCCGAAGCAGAGCCCGGCAATCCGGTCAGCAGCGTGGCCGCCATCAGGGCAGCCGACAGGGTGGCGCATTTGGTGCGCATCGTCGTCATCTTCGTTTCCTCCCGGTTGGGTGTGGTTGGCGGCTCTTGCGGCCGCTTCGTCAGTCGTCCAGCAGCTGGGCCAGCTTCATCGCCACGCCCATTGAGCCCTCGACCTTCAGCTTGCCCATGGTGAAGGCCAGCATCGGGTTGAGCTTGCCGTTGATGAGCTTTTGCAGGTTTTCCGGCGAAATGCGGATGGTGCAGTCGGATTCGGCGTCGTCGCGGCTGATGCTGATCGGGCTGGCGCGGCCATCGACCCGGATTACCTCGCCCTCCTTGCCCAGCAGGAAGCGGACCGAGGCGTTGAGCGAGCGGAGATCGCCGCTGCGGCTGCGCAGTTCCTGCAGAATGTCGTCGACCATGAAAGCGTGCCCTCAGGATTGTTCGTAGGACTGGTCTTGACAGTAGGCGCGCATTACGTTTACGTCAACGTCATAACGAAAGCGTTTCAGACGCCCGCCGCTTGTCGATGCCGCCGTTCGGTGCCGGCCGTCAGGTGATCCGGAACGCGCCACCGCCAAGGGGAGCGAACCATGCCCGAGCCGCTTGCGCAGAGCGCCAATCCGCCGACCACCAATGCCAATGGCGCCGCCGCCAATGACACCACCCATCCCTGGCTGACGCACTACCCCAAGGGAATCGCCTGGGACCAGCATTTCGCGCCGATGCCGCTGCACATGCTGTTCGAGGAGGCGGCCGGACGCTATGCCGACCGCCCCTGCCTGGACTTCATGGGCCGCCGCTACACCTATGCCGAGGTCCTGGCTTTGGTGAACCACGCCGCCCGCGGCTTTCAGGATCTGGGCGTCGGCCCGGGGGTGCGGGTGGGACTGTGCCTGCCCAACTGTCCAGCCTACGTCATTTCCTATTTCGCGGTGCTGAAGGCCGGCGGGACCGTCGTCAACTACAACCCGCTCTATGTCGAGCGGGAGTTGGAACACCAGATCACCGACTCGCAGACCGAGATCATGGTGACGCTGGACCTGAAGCAGATCTATCCGCGCGTCGCGGCGATGCTGGCGCGTACGCCGATGAAGCGGATCGTCGTCTGCCGCATGGCATCGATTCTGCCGGTGGTGAAGAAGGCTCTGTTCAGCGTGCTGAAGCGTGGGGAACTCGCCGCCGTGCCGCGCGACGACCGCCATGTCGATTTCGACAGCCTTCTCGCCAATGACGGAACTCTGCGCCCGGTGCGGATCGACGGGCTGCGCGACGTCGCCGTGCTGCAATACACCGGCGGCACCACTGGCGTGCCCAAGGGCGCGATGCTGACCCATCACAACCTGCTGTCCAACGCAAGGCAGGTTCAGGCCTGGTTCCCCGAGGTGGCGCTGGGCCGGGAGCGGGTATTGGCCGTCCTGCCCTTCTTCCATGTTTTCGCCATGACCGTGGTGCTGAACATGGGGCTGGCCTGCGGAGCCGAGCTGATCATGCTGCCGCGCTTCGAGACGGAGCAGGTGCTGAAGACCATCGCCAAGCGCAAGCCGACCCTCGTCCCCGGCGTGCCCACCATGTACAAGGCGCTGCTGGGCCACCCGCAGGTCGCCCGCTATCCGATGACCTCGATCCGCTACTGCATCTCCGGCGGCGCGCCGCTGCCGATGGAGCTGAAGCGCCAGTTCGAGACGGCGACCGGCTGCGTGCTGATCGAAGGCTACGGCCTGTCGGAGGCCTCGCCCGTCTGCGCCGCCAACCCGCTGAAAGGCGTCAACAAGGAGGGCTCCATCGGCCTGCCGCTGCCCGGCATCGCCATCGAGATCCGCGACCTGGAGGACCCGTCCCGCAAGCTCGGGATCGGCGAGAAGGGTCAGGTGGCGATCTCCGGTCCCAACGTCATGGCCGGCTATTGGGGCCGGGCGGAGGAGAGCGACCGCACCGTGGTCGACGGCTTCCTGATGACCGGCGATGTCGGGACGATGGACGAGGACGGCTACGTCTTCCTGCTCGACCGGCTGAAGGACCTCATCATCTGCAGCGGCTACAACGTCTATCCGCGCATGATCGAGGAAGCGATCTACCAGCATCCCGACGTGGTCGCCGCCTGCGTCATCGGCCTGCCCGACGACTACCGCGGCCAGACGCCGAAAGCCTTCGTGCAGCTGAAGCCGGGAGCCAGCCTGACGGTGGAGGCTCTGCGCGACTTCCTGCGCGACAAGATCTCCCGCATCGAGATGCCGACGGCCATCGAGTTCCGCGAGGAACTGCCGAAGACCGCCGTCGGCAAGCTGTCGAAGAAGGAACTGATCGCCGAGGCGCAGCAAGCCCTATCGAACGGAGGATGACCCGAAGTCACTGCGTTGACCCAGACGTAAAGGGAAGCCTTATCACGCCACGGCAGCTGTGCTACCAAACGGAAGACGCATTGTGCCAAACGCAAACAAAAGGTCTTCCCAGGGATGGAACAGCTCTACACGGTCAACCAGCTTGCGGAGGAGCTGGGCATCACTCCGCGGGCTCTGCGCTTCTACGAGGTCAAGGGACTGCTGGCGCCGAACCGCGTCGGCAACAACCGGGTCTACACCAAGCGCGACCGCGCCCGGCTGAAGCTGATCCTGCGGGGAAAGCGCCTGGGCTTCTCGCTGGCGGAAATCCGCGAGTATCTCGACCTCTACAACGTCAATGGCGGGGTCGAGCAGCAGAAGAACCTGTTGAAGCGGGTGCAGAAGCGGCTGAAGGACCTCGCCCAGCAGCGCGAGGATCTGGAAGCCACCGTGCAGGAGCTGCGCGACATCGAAGAGCAGGTCAACAACACCCTGGCGGAGCTGAAGACCGCCGCGAAGGACAGCTGACCGGTCGGGCGCCCGTCGTGCACCGGTCAGCCTGCTGAGGGGGGAGATCGGAGCATGATGGGACAGCGACATCCGCGGGCGGCCTGCGATGCCTTCAAGGCGGGAGATGGGCGATGAACCTGATCTTCCGCCTGCTGGCGGTCGCCGCCGCCGCCATCTTTGCCGCGTGGCGCGGTCGACGCGCCGGATTGCTGGAGCCGTCGGCGCTGCGTTTCCGGGTCTGGCCGACCGACCTGGACATCAACCTGCACATGACCAACGCACGCTATTTCAGCGTGATGGATCTGGGTCGCACCGACCTGATGATCCGCGTCGGTCTGGGTCCCGCGATCCTGCGCAACCGCTGGCAGCCGGTGCTGGGCGGGGCGACGATCCGCTATCGCCGCTCGCTGCGGCCCTTGCAGAAATTCACCCTGGTCAGCCGTGTGCTGTGCTGGGACGACAAATACATCTTCATCGAACACCGCATGGAAACACGGGGCGGACTGGCGGCACTGGCCGTCGTTCAGGGCGCCTTCGTCGGATCCGGGGGAGTGGTCGCGCCGGCCGAGGTCCTGGCGGCGCTCGGCACCACCGCCGCCTCCCCGCCGATCCCCGATGCGGTCGCAGCCTTGCGCGGGCAGCCCCTGTCCGCCGCCGCCTGAACAGTTACAAGAACACCATTCGAGAGGAGACACGCCGTCATGAAGGTGCTGGTGCCCGTGAAGCGGGTCGTCGACTACAATGTAAAGGTCCGCGTCAAGGCGGATGGCAGCGGCGTCGAGACCGCCAACGTGAAGATGAGCATGAACCCCTTCGACGAGATCGC